>JBCCPD010000431.1:0-3559 GCA_039025075.1 Pseudomonadota bacterium
AGGCGGTGCTGACCGCCCTCCTCGCACGCGCCTGGGAGGAGGACGCGTACAAGGTGATGCTCCTGACCGGCACCCGGCGCGGTGTGGCAGGATTCTACCGGGCCTGCGGCTTCTCCGACCACGAGAAGCACGGGATGATCGCCCGGAGCCCGTAGGGCGCATCTCGATGCGCCGCCGCCCCGGCCGGCCCGTGCGCCGCCCCCGGGTGCGCCCCCGGGAATGGCGCAACGAGTTGCGCCCTAAGAGGCGTGGACCGAGTTGGCGATCAGATCGTCCACCACCTCGGGCTCGGCGAGCGTCGAGGTGTCGCCGAGAGAGCCGGTATCGTTCTCGGCGACCTTGCGCAGGATGCGACGCATGATCTTGCCGGAGCGCGTCTTGGGCAGGCCCGGCGCCCATTGGATGTGGTCGGGCTTGGCGATGGGGCCGATATCCTTGCGGACCCAGTCGGTCAGCTCCTTGCGCAGATCCTCGCTCGCGTCCTGGCCGCCCATGAGCGTCACGTAGCAGTAGATGCCCTGCCCCTTGATCTCATGCGGGAAACCGACCACCGCCGCCTCCGAGACGGCAGGATGGGCGACCAACGAGGATTCGACCTCCGCCGTGCCCATCCGGTGGCCCGAGACGTTGATGACATCGTCGACGCGGCCCGTGACCCAGTAGTCGCCATCCTCGTCGCGCTTGCAGCCGTCGCCGGTGAAGTAATAGCCCGGATAGTCGCTGAAATAGGTCTTCACAAAGCGCTCGTGATCGCCCCAGACCGTGCGCATCTGCCCGGGCCAGCTGTCGGCCAGCACCAGCACGCCCTCCGCCTCGGTCTCTTTGATTTCTTCGCCTGATTGCGGCTCCAGCACCTTGGGCTGCACGCCGAAGAAAGGCAGCGTGGCGGAGCCGGGCTTGGTCGCCGTCGCGCCCGGCAGCGGCGTGATCAGGATCCCTCCGGTCTCCGTCTGCCACCAGGTGTCGACGATGGGGCACGCCCCCTTGCCGACGTTCCGGTCGTACCAGGTCCAGGCCTCGGGGTTGATGGGCTCGCCCACGGTGCCGAGCAGGCGCAGCGACGACAGATCGTGCTTCTCCACCCACTCCGTCCCTTTGGCCATCAGCGCGCGGATGGCCGTGGGCGCGGTGTAGAACTGCGCCACCTTGTGCTTGGCGCAGACCTCCCAGAACCGGCCCGCGTCGGGCCAGGTCGGCACGCCCTCGAACATCAGCGTCGTCGCCCCGTTCGCCAGCGGCCCGTAGACGATGTAGCTGTGCCCCGTGACCCAGCCCACGTCCGCCGTGCACCAGAACACGTCGCCCTCGTGATAGTCGAAGACGTATTGATGGGTCATCGAGGCGTAGACGATGTAGCCCCCCGTCGTGTGCACCACGCCCTTGGGCTGCCCGGTGGAGCCGGAAGTGTAGAGCACGAAGAGCGGGTCCTCCGCCCCCATCTCCTCCGGCGGACATTCGGCCGGAACGCCCGCGGCGACCTCGTCGTAGCGGTGGTCGCGGCCTTCGATCCAATCGATCTGAGCGCCCGTCCGCTCCACCACCAGAAGCTTCACCTTGTCGGAGCAGCGCCGCAGCGCCTGATCGCAGTTCGACTTCAGCGGCGTCGAGCGCCCGCCCCGCGGCGCATGATCCGCGGTGATCAGCAGCACCGCGCCCGAATTGTTCACCCGATCCGCCAAAGCGTCGGGGGAGAAGCCGGCGAAAACGATGGAGTGCACCGCGCCGATGCGCGTGCAGGCCAGCATGGCATAGGCCGCCGCGGGGATCATCGGCAGATAGATCACCACCCGGTCCCCTTTCTTCACCCCCAACGCCTTCAGCACGTTGGCGAAGCGCTGCACCTCGTCGCTCAACTGCGCGTAGGAGATGTGCTGCGCCGGGTCCTTGGGGTCGTCCGGCTCCCAGAGGATCGCCGTGCGGTCGGGATGGGCGGCGGCGTGCCGGTCCACGCAATTGGCCGAGACGTTCAAAGTTCCGTCTTCGAACCATTTGATCGAGACGTCCGGATGCGCGTAGCTGACGTTCTTCACCTTGGTGAAGGGCTTGATCCAGTCGATGCGCTTGCCATGCTCGGCCCAAAAGGCCTCGGGGTCGGCGAGGCTCGCGGCGTACATCGCCACGTAGGTCGTCGTGTCCGCATGGGCGGCGGAGACGAAGTCGGCGGGCGGGGGGCGAAGATCGTCGGGCATTCTGGCGCGTCCTCCTCGGGCCATGGCCGGGGGGCGTGCGCCGCCCCCTCGTTGGTCCCGCGGGTCCGGGGCGGCGCGGCCGCGCCCAAGCTCGCGAGGGTCTCGGATGGCTCGATACTCCCGCCGAAGGGCGGCCCCGTCCAGACCCTCTTCGGCGCAGGCGCGTCCGGTCGCCTCGGTCCCGCCCTGGCCGCCAGAGACGCCCCCAAGGGTCGCCGCGCCGAAGCCCCCGAACGCGCGGCTGCCGAGACGCGCGCGCCGCGCCGCCCGCTCCCAAGCCCCGGTCGACGGTCAAGATCCCGACAAACCACTGAAACCAAGAAGAATATTTGTTAAGACGCGGCGTCGCTCCTGTGCAAAGCTGTGAATACTCGGCACATCCAACCCTCAGCAACGGGCCCCCGTCTTGGAACAGCCACCCGCCCCGCAACCCGCCGCCGTCGACGCCGCGGCCCTCGGCGCGACGCCTCGCGGACCCGGCCGGCCCCGTCCCGCGCCCGACCCGAGGCGCCGCCGATGAGCGACTCGATGATCGGCCTGCGCATCCGCGAACGCCGCCGCGCCGCCGGCCTGCGCCAGGGCGATCTCGCGCGCCGCATCGGCATCTCCCCCAGCTATCTCAACCTGATCGAGCGCAACAAGCGCCGCGTCTCCGCCGACCTCGCCCGGCGCGCGGCCGAGGCCTTGGGGGCGCCGCTCTCCGAACTCGACGGCGCGCTGGAGCGGCGCATGGCCGACCGCCTGGTCGACCTCGCCGCCGATCCCGAATTCGCCGATCTGGGCCTGAGCCCCGACGACGCCCGCGACCTGCTCGGCCGGCATCCCGGCTGGGGCCGCGCCCTCGCCCGCGCCTGGCGCGCCCGCCGCGACGCCGCCCGCTCGGTGGAGGCGCTGTCGGACCGTCTCACCCACGATCCCTTCGTCTCGGAGGCCACGCATGGCATGCTCACCCGCATCGCCGCCCTTCGCTCCGCCGCCGAGATCCTCGAGCAGGTGGAGGAGATCGACGACGTCCAGCGCCGGCGCTTCCACGGCATCCTCGCCTCCGAAAGCGCGCGCCTGTCGGAGGTCGCCGAAAGCCTCGCCCAGTTCTTCGACCGCGCCCATCGCCATGCCGAAACCTCCTCGCCCGCCGAGGACGTGGAGGAGGCGTTCCTGGAGGCCGGCAACCGCTTCGACGCGCTCGAGCCGCAAAGCCCCCTCGACGGCGACGCGGCGCGCCCCGATCTGATCGACGCGGCCCTGCGGCGCTGGGCGGAGGCGGCCGGCCCCGACGCGCCGAACCCCGACGCCCCTGGCCTGAACGTCTCGGGCCCAAACGCCTCGGGCCGCCCCGTGTCGGGCCCGGGGGCCTCGGCGCAGGCGGACGG
>JBCCPD010000432.1:0-3537 GCA_039025075.1 Pseudomonadota bacterium
CTTCACCGTCCCGTCCCGGTCTGCTACGCAACTCCCCGACCCGCAGTCCAGGACGCCGCCCTCGCCCATGAGCCTCGCCTCCGCCCCCGACGCCCCGCGCATCGAGTTTTCGCAGCCCGTGCGCCAGATCTCCCTCATGGTCGCCGTCGCCGCGCTCGTGGGCTTCGTGATCAGCCTGATCTACGCCCAGCTGCGCGTGGTCTTCGACGCCAACCCCTTCCTCAACGGCTTCATCCTCTTCGTCTTCGTCATCGGCGTGCTGGCCTGCTTCCGGCAGGTCTTCACCCTGATCTCCTCGGTCAGCTGGCTCGAAGGCTTCGCGGTGGACCGGCCCGGCCACGAATTCGTCGAACCGCCCCGCCTCCTCTCCGCCCTCGCCTCGCTGCTGCGCGACCGCCGCGCGCGCCAGGCGCTGACCGCGACCTCCTCCCGCTCCATCCTCGACAGCGTCGCCCAGCGCCTGGACGAACAGCGCGACATCACCCGCTACATCACCAACCTGCTGATCTTCGTGGGGCTTCTGGGCACGTTCTGGGGCCTCTCCCAGGTCGTGCCGGGAATTGTGGAGACCATCGGCGGCCTCATGGGCAGCGAGGAGGAGGACAGCCTCGCAGTCTTCAACGACCTCATGGCCGGTCTGACCACGCAGCTCGACGGCATGGGCACCGCCTTCGCCTCCTCGCTGCTGGGCCTCGGCGGATCCCTGGTCGTCGGCCTCCTGGACCTCTTCGCCGGCCACGGCCAGAACCGCTTCTACCGAGAGCTGGAGGAGTGGCTCAGCTCCATCACCCGCATCGGCCGCGCCGGCGCCTCCGGGTCGGACGACGAGGACGCCTCGGGCGGCGCCGTGGTCGACGCTCTGCACGGCTCGGCCGAGCAGATCGAGGCGCTGGTCGCCGCCATCAAGGAGGCCGAAGCGAGGCGCGCCGACGCCGACGCCCGCCTCGACGCCCTCGCGGGCGCCGTGCAGCGCATGGGCCGGGCGGTGGAGGAAAGCGCCGCCAAGCCGGCCGTGGACCCGGAGCTGAAATCCGCCCTCAACGCCCTCGCCGACGCCCAGCAGCGCAACGCCGACCTGCTGGAGGCCGCCGCCGCGAAGGAGACCGACGCCGAAGGCGGCCTGCGCCTGCGCAACATCGACCTCGCCCTGGCCCGGGTGCTGGAGGAGATCAGCGCCGGGCGGCAGGATTCCACGGCCGAAATCCGCATGGACCTCGCCCGTCTGACCAAGGCGATCATGACCGCCACCGGCCAGGACGGCGCACCGCCGCCCCCCCCGTCCTCCTCCGCGGCGCGCTGAGCCCATGGCCCTGACCCGCCGCAGCGGCGCGCGCTTCGAAGCCTCGGCCTGGCCGGGCTTCGTGGACGCGATGACGGCGTTGCTGATCGTGCTGATCTTCGTGCTGTCGATCTTCATGGTCGTCCAGTTCGTCCTGCGCGACCTGGTCACCGGCAAGGACCAGCAGCTCGACGCCCTGACCCGTCAGCTCGCGGACATCGCCGACGTCCTGTCGGTCTCCGAAGCGCGGAACGAGCAGCTGGAGGTGGAGGCCCAGGCCCTCGCCGGCGCCCTCTCGGAAGAGCAGCGGCGCATCGCCCAGCTGACGGCGCTCAACGCCGCCGTGACGCAGGAGCGGGACGCCGCCCTCGCCCGCGCCGCCGATTTCGAAACGCAGATCGCCGGGCTTCTGGGCGACCTCGACGGCGCGCGGGACCGCATCGCCGCCCTCGCCGCGCGCGCCGAGGAGGCGGAGGAGAGCCTGGAGGGCGCCGAAGCCGCCCGCGCCGAAGCCTTGTCCGAGGCGGAGGCCCTGAACCTCGCCCTCGCCCGCCTGCGCGAGGAGATCGACGTCGAGCAGGAGGCCGCCCGCCGCGCCGTTGCCGAGGCCGCCGCCCTTGAAGCGCTCGTCGCCGACCTGCGGACCCAGGCGGAGGAGGCGGAGCTCTCCAACGCCGAGCTCCTGCGCCGCCTGACCGCGCGCGACGAAGAGGTCGCCGCGCTGACCACGCGGACCGAAAGCCAGTCGGTGCGCATCGAGGACCTAATGCAGGTCGCCGCCGAACGCGACGCCGCCCTCGACGCCCTGCGCGCGTCCCTCGACGGCCGCGAGGCCGAGGTGGAACGCCTTCTGGCCGAAGCCCGCGACCGCCAGGTCGCGCTCGAGACGGCCGAGGCGCGCGCCGCCGCCCAGGCCGCCGAGATCGCCCGCCTGGCCGAAAGCACCGAGGACCGCGCCCTCGCCTCCGCCGAGCTTCAGGCCGCGTTGCAGGCCGCACGCGAACGCGCCGACGCCTCCCAGACCGAAGCCGAGCGCCTGCAGGCGGAGGTGGAGCGCCTCGCCGCCGCCCGCGCCGCCGAGGAGGCCCAGCGCGCCCAGTTGGCAGCCGAGACCGAAACCCTCGTCCAACTGCGCCTCACGGCCCAGGAGCAGGAGCGCCTGCTCCTCTCCCTCCAGGAGGAGTTGTCGGAGGCCGAGCAGGCCCGCCTCGCCGAAGCCGCCGCCGCCCAGGCCCTGCGCGAACGTCTCGCCAATGCCGACGCCGAGTTCACCGCCATGCAGCTGGCGCTCGAAGAACAGCGCCGGCGCGCCGAGGAAACCCTCACCCTCCTCGCCGCCGCCGAGGCCGCGCGGCGCGAGGCGGAGGCGGCCGCCGACATCACCGACGCGGACCGCGCCCGCGCGTTGCAACAGCTGTCGGAACGCGAAGCGCTCCTGGCCCTGGCCGAGCGCCGCCTCTCCGAAGAGCAGGCCGTCACCGCCGCCGAGGCCCGCCGCGTCGCCCTCCTCAACGCCCAGGCGGAGGAGCTGCGCCGCCAGCTCGCCGCCCTCCAGTCCCTGCTCGACGCCGAGACGGACGCGCGCGAGGACCTGCAGGTGCAGCTCTCCGCCCTCGGCTCCCAGCTCAACACCGCCCTGGCCTCCGAACTCGCCCTCAAGCAGCGCGAGGCGCGGCGCCAGCAGGAGGAGATCGCCCGCCTCGAAGAAGAGGCCGCCTCGCTGCAGGGCCGCCGCTCGGAGTTCTTCTCCCGCGTGGCCGACGCCATCGGCGACCGGGAGGACGTGCGCGTGGTCGGCGACCGCTTCGTCTTCGCGTCGGAAGTGCTCTTCGCCCCCGGCTCCGCCGATCTGGGCGAGGACGGGCGCGCCGCCCTCAGCCGCTTCGCCGACATCTTCGACGAGGTGCAGGACGCCCTGCCCGAAGAGCTCGGCTGGATCCTGCGGGTCGACGGCCATACCGACGCCACGCCCCTGGGCGGCGGCGGCGCTTATGCCGACAATTGGGAGCTGAGCCAAGCGCGGGCGCTGAGCGTGGTGCGCTACCTCGCCGATCTGCGCGGCTTCCCGCCGGACCGCCTCGCCGCCAACGGCTTCGGCGAGTACCAGCCGCTGGTGGAGGGCGACTCGCCCGAAGCCCTGGCCCGCAACCGCCGCATCGAGCTGAAGCTAACCGAACGTTGAGCCGCCGGCGCGGACCGCAGGGGCATGCGGCCGGGCCCCTGGGCCCGGCGGCGCCGCGCGACGGGCTTTACGCCCC
>JBCCPD010000433.1:0-3517 GCA_039025075.1 Pseudomonadota bacterium
CCGGCCGGGCAGGTAGGCGCCGGGGGTGCGGGCTCCCGCCTCGAGCAGCCGGCGCAGGGCCTGGATGTCGTCGGGCGAGTACCAGCGGCGGCCGCCGCCGCGGATCTCCGGGCTCGGGCCTTTGCCGTCGAGATGGAGCTTTCGCAGGTAGGCGTCCTTGACCCCGAGCAGGGCGGCGACCTCGCCTGAGGTGAATTTTCGGAGCGCCTTGCGGGCGTCGGGGGGGAAGAGCTCGCCCCGGTGGGCCTGCAGACGTTCGGACAGCTTTCGGGCATGCTCGCCGACCAGAAGGTCGATCCGCTCCCCCCGCGGTCGCTGAGCGCCGTCCTGGGCCATGTCCTGCTCCGCCTCGATGTCCGGGCTTGTTACGCTTCAGCGCGTTTGACCCGGTGTTTTGCGTAATTGGTGAGCGAGTCGGGTACGCATGGCAAGCGGAAACGTCCGCATTCGGGGGCGAAAGAGGGCGAAACCGCAAGGGTCGGAGGGCGGACTTGACGGTGCGGGGGGTCGGCGCGATATGAATGGGCCAACTGGTTGGACAGGAAGGGTTGGACAGGAAGGGTTGGGCGATGTGGAGCCTGCATGAGGCGAAGAATCGGTTCAGCGCGGTGGTGGCGGCGGCCATGGCGGGCCGGCCGCAGCCGGTGAGCCGGCGCGGCAAACCCGCCGTCGTGGTGGTGGATCAGGCGCAATGGGCGCGGATGCAGGCGCTGGCCGGGGAGGCGCGGGGCGGCTTCGCGGCGCATCTGCAGGCGTTCCCGGGCGGCGGAGCGGAGATCGAGCGGGGCAGGGCGGTTCCGCGGGACGTGGAGTTCTGAGGCGGCGGCCGTGATCGTGGTGGACACGGACGTGCTGTCGGCCCTGCGGCGGCCGGAGCGGGCGCCGGCGGCCTCGGCCTGGCTGGCGCGGCAGGACGAGAGCGCGCTGTTCCTGAGCGCGGTCACCGTCGGCGAGGTCGCGCGCGGGGTGGAGAAGGCGCGGCGGCGCGATCCGGGCTTCGCGGCCGATCTGGAACGATGGCTGGAGGACACGGCGACGGTGTTCGGCGACCGGGTGCTGCCTTTCGGCCCCGAGGAGGCGCGGATCTGGGGACGGCTGAGCGCGCGGATCGGCCATGACGGCGCCGACCTGATGATCGCGGCGACGGCCTTGGCGCGGGGCGCCGCGGTGGCGACGGGAAACGCGCGGCACTACGCCCCGACGGGGGTGAGGCTGATCGATCCCTTCGACTGACGGATCCGGCGTCGCGGGTTCGGCGTCTTGCTCGGCGCAGACGACGCGGCGATCTCCTCCTCATCCTGGGCGGGGCCTGGCGCGTCGTTGCGGCGGAGGGGTCTGCGCGCGGGGCAGGGGGCGCGGGGCAGGGGGGCGCGGGGCGCGGCAGCCGGGCGCAAGCGCGGCCTTTGGGCACGGGCGAATCCCTCGCGCGCCTGCATCGCCTGCGTGTACCGTGTCGGGACGCTTGCGAAGCGGGGGCGTCGAGACGCCGGAACGAGGATTTTCAATGCAAGAGACCGCGCCCGGGGACGGGCCCAGCGATCTGACCGATGTCAGCAAACCCTGGGACAGCGACAATCAGGCGTGGTGGGACTGGTATGTCAGCCTCGCCGACAACGACGGCGAGATCACGGAGTTCGAGGCCGCGCCGCCTTTGCCGGACGTCGAGCTGCCGGGCGACGCCGAGATTGTCGCGGAACTGGCCGAACCCTATCCGCTGAGCGAGGCCGAGGTGGCCTTTTTCCGCGACAACGGGTTCATCAAGCTCAAGGGCGTGTTCTCGCCCGGCGCGGTGCTGCGCTTGCGGGCCGAGCTGACGCGGCTGCTGTCGGCCGAGTTTCAGACCGACATCGACGGCGGCGTGCAGGACCGGTTCCTGAGCCTCGAGATGGTGTGGATGGACAATCCGCTGATGCGCGCCTTCGTGCTGTCGCCTCGGGTCGCGAAGATCTGCGCCGACCTGCTCGAGGTTCCGGCGGTGCGGCTCTACCACGACAACATCCTGTCCAAGGAACCGGGCTGCGGCCGGACGCCGTGGCATTTCGACGACCATCACTTCCCGCTCGACACCAACGACGTGGTCACCGCCTGGGCGCCGGCGCAGCCGATCCCGCTGGCCATGGGCCCGCTCGCCTTCGCCTACCCCAAGACGGTGCACGAGCTGGTGGATGCGGTGGCGTTCGAGAAGGCGGGAACGAACTACGACCGCGGTGTGGCCGAGGCCTTCGCGAAAGCCGGAGTGTCGGTGGACGAGACGCCCTTCGAGATCGGCGAGGTCAGCTTCCACCACAACCTCAATTTCCACACCGCCGCGCGAAACCGCACGGATCGGAGCCGCGTGGTGCTGGCCAACACCTACTATGCCGACGGCGCGCGGATCGTGAACTCGCCGACCATGGTGTCGGGGGATTGGAAGAAGTTCATGCCCGGCGTGGGACCGGGCGACGTGGCGCAGTCGGAGCTGAACCCGATCTGCTGGCCCGTGGCCGCGGATGGCTGACCTTCTGGCGCGCAGCAATGCGCATTGGTCCGAAGAAGGGCGCGCGGGGATGGAGGCGTTCTATCGCCTCGCCACGGACGACTACCGCCATCTGGCGCTGGCGCGGGATTGGCGCGCGCTGTTCGAGGCGGCGCAGGCGCGGGTCGGGGCGCGGGCCCTGCGCATTCTGGACGTCGCCTGCGGGTCAGGGAAGTTTCCGGTCGCGCTGGCGCGCCATGCGGGTCTGGCCGAGGCGGCGATCCGCCCGGTGAGGACGGATCTGCTCGATCCGTCCGCGTTTTCCCTGGCCGAGGCTCGGGCGGCGCTGCCCGCGCCCTTCGCGGCGGCGGAGGCGCATGAGACCACGCTGCAGGACTTCGCCGCGCCCGCGGGCGGCTACGACATCGTTTGGGCGACCCATGCGCTCTACGCCATTCCGGCGACGGAGCTGCCGGCGGCGATGGCGCGGTTCCGCGCGGCGATCGCGCCGGGCGGACTGGGGATCATCGCGCACAGCGCCGCCGACGGGCACTACATCGAGTTCCATAGCCGCCACCTCGCCGCCTTCGGGGCGGAGGACGTGGCCGCCTATGTGGCGTCGGAGGCGATCCTGGAGGCTCTGCAGAGCGCCGGCGCGACGGTCGAGACGCAGGCGGTGCGCTATGACAGCATCGCGGG
This sequence comes from Pseudomonadota bacterium, assembly GCA_039025075.1. Taxonomy (GTDB): domain Bacteria; phylum Pseudomonadota; class Alphaproteobacteria; order Rhodobacterales; family Rhodobacteraceae; genus Albimonas. The sequence goes on from JBCCPD010000433.1 coordinate 3,155, forward strand.
CCCGGAGGAGGACGCCGCGGTCGAAGGCTATCTGCAGCGCTGCGTCTTCGACACGCGGCGGAGCCTGGCGGAGATGCGGGCGGCCCCGCCCGTGTCGGACTACCTGTCGGCCTGCGGCCGACCCGAGGGCTGGCGGTTCGCCCAGCATGTCGCGCTGATCGACATCGCCGGCTAGGCGGCGGCGCGGCTCCCCCCCCCACGAGGATGATCCCCGAATGACCAAGGCGCCTTTGCGCACCGACTGGACGCGCCGCGTCGCCGAAGGCGCGACGCCGGACGCCGACGCCCTGCGCGGCCACCTGCGCGCGATCCATCGCGACCATCCCGGCTTCACGGAGCGCTGCGCCGGCCAGTGCCGCGACG
>JBCCPD010000434.1:0-3515 GCA_039025075.1 Pseudomonadota bacterium
AGCCGGCCGAGCCCGCCCCGGCTCCAGCGCCCGCTCCCAAGCCCGCCGCGCGACCCCCGACCGTCCGCCACCGCATGTTCCAAAAGATCCTCATCGCTAATCGCGGAGAGATCGCCGCCCGCGTCGCCCGCACCGCCCGCGCCCTGGGCGTGCGCACCGTCGCCGTCCACTCCGACGCCGATGCCCGAGCGCTCCACGTCGAGGCCTGCGACGAGGCCGTCCGCCTCGGCCCCGCGCCCGTCGGCGAAAGCTACCTCAAGGGCGACGCGATCATCGCCGCCGCCCTCGCTACGGGCGCCCAGGCCATCCACCCCGGCTACGGTTTTCTGTCCGAGAACCCCGACTTCGCCGAAGCGGTGGAGGCTGGCGGCCTAGTGTTCATCGGCCCCCCCGCCGCCGCCATTCGCGCCATGGGCCTCAAGGACGCCGCAAAGGCCCGCATGGAGGCCGCCGGCGTTCCCGTCGTCCCAGGCTACCATGGCGAGCGGCAGGAGCTCGACTTCCTCGCCGGGGAAGCCGACGCCATCGGCTACCCCGTTCTCATCAAAGCCCGCGCCGGCGGCGGGGGAAAAGGCATGCGCCGAGTAGAGGCGCCCGAGGACTTCCCCGAAGCCCTTCAAGGCGCCCAGGCCGAAGCCAAGGCCGCCTTCGGCGACGACCGCGTGCTCATCGAAAAATACGTCGCCCGCCCCCGCCACATCGAGATCCAGCTGATGGCGGACGCCCACGGCAAGGTCCTGCACCTGAACGAGCGCGACTGCTCCCTCCAGCGCCGCCACCAGAAGGTCATCGAAGAGGCCCCAGCCCCCGGCATGACCCCCCAGATGCGCAACGAGATCGGAGCCGCCGCCGTCCGCGCCGCCGAGGCCATCGGCTATCGCGGCGCCGGCACAGTCGAGTTCATCGCCGACGCGTCCGACGGGCTGCGCGCCGACCGCGTCTATTTCATGGAAATGAACACCCGCCTTCAGGTCGAGCATCCGGTCACCGAAGCCACCACCGGGCTCGACCTGGTCGAATGGCAGCTCCGCGTCGCCGCCGGCGAAGCGCTCCCCTTCGCCCAGGAGGACCTCGCCCCGAAAGGCTGGTCCTTCGAAGCCCGCCTCTACGCCGAGAACCCCGCCAAAGGGTTTCTGCCCCAGACCGGCAGCCTCGCCCGCCTTCGCCTGCCCCAAACGACGGCCCGCGTCGACACCGGCGTCCGCGAGGGCGACGCCGTGACCCCGCACTACGACCCGATGATCGCCAAGGTCATCTCCCACGGGACCACCCGCGCCGAAGCCCTCGGCCGCCTCGCCGCCGCGCTGGCCGAAACGGAGGTCGCCGGCCTCGCCACCAATCTCGACTTTCTGCAAGCCCTCTGCGCCCATCGGGGTTTCGTCGCTGGCGACGTCGACACCGGTCTCATCGACCGCGACGTCGGCGAACTTGCTGCGCCGTCGCCCACGCCTCCCGAAGCCGCGCCTCTTGCGTTGATCACTGCCCTCGGCCTGCTTTCGTCTGCCCGGGAGCGCTCGCCCTACGACGCCGCAGACGGCTTTCGCCTTTGGGGCCATGAGCGTCGGGGGGCGATCCTGGAGGGTCCCGATGGCGCGGTGGAGACGAGGATCGACATCATGGGCGACGGTCGCTTCTCCATGCAGGGAGACACGCTCTTGACGCTCTCAGGCCCTCCCGACGCGTTGCGGGTCGCCGTCGGAAATGCTGCCGCCCGGCCTGTGGCCTTCGCCCGAGACGTCGGTCGAGACGGCGACCGCATCCATGTTCTGCTGGAGGGCCGCACCTACGACTTCACCCTGCCGGATCCCTTCGCCTCGGCGTCCGAAGCGGCCGTGGGCGGCGACGCCGTCACGGCCCCGATGCCCGGCCTCGTCAAGCGCCTGAGCGCGACGGCAGGGGCCTCGGTGCGCGAAGGTCAGACCCTTCTGGTGCTCGAAGCCATGAAGATGGAGCATCGTCTCCTCGCTCCCCGCGACGGCGTGGTCGAGCGCGTGCTCCACGCCGAAGGCGCGCAGGTAGAGGACGGCGCACTTCTCGTAGCGCTCGTCCCCTTGGAGGACTGAGGCCCGTCTCGAGGGGTTTGCCGTCGCGGTCCCGTCGTGAGGAGCCGGACTGGCTTGCCGGCCGGACACCAAATGCGCGTGAAATCGTCCGTCTAGCGAGGGCGTCGATCACCTCTCGTCGCGCGGGAAAACCGCGATCGACACGACGGGCGCAGCCTGTCCGCTTATCGGCGGACGCCGACCTTCGATGTGCCTAGAGACCAAAGCGATCGCCCAGATCGCTGCAGGACGCCGATGCCCACGGATGCAGAGACCGGTGCGGGTCCGAGACGCCGGCCCGTCCATCGGTGTCGCGCTGCACTGCCAGCGTAGCCGGCGTCTCAGCGCATCAAAGCCAACCGCCCGCAAAGCTCGGGGTCGTTTTCCAGCTATCAAGCCAGGAGACTGCTGCTCGCCGGGATCGGCTGCGCCCTGCCGGAGCCCTTCGCCATCACTCAGCTTAGCGAAAAGACCATTGCGCCGTGTCGTGGGCCAGCGACGTGACCTGCGCCGCGACGCTCTTGTGGAGAGCGTCGCGACGCAGGCGCCGGGATCACTTTGCTGACATTGAACTTCATGCCTCGCCGACCATGCATCTTTGCGGATCCGGAAAGCGGCCCTTAGGCAAAACTTCGACGACTGAAGCCGCACCCCGCGCAGCCCCTTCGCGGTCGCCAGCGCGCGTGCAGACCGATCGTTGAGATTTCCAAGACGATTTCCCGCGAGCCGCATAGCTTTGAGCGTTGGCGACCTCGCGGACACCTAGGAATGTGCAGCATCGCGCTAGCGCGAACGCCTCTTTCCCGACGCGGCGGACCCATTCCTTCGGTGTGCCTGCCGGACGACCCCTGGCACGCGATTGGTGAACAGGCGAGCGTGGGTTGAAGGCCGCTGCCGCACTTCAAGGCGAAAGTCGATGTCGTTCGGCACGCATGCGAGCGCGCAGACATCTTCTTTGAGTGGCCGCGGCGTGTGTCTCCTAAAGGCGGACTTCAGGAGTTCCTCTTACTTGCTCAGAACGAACGAGTTCGCTCCTGGGACCTCGCCCTCTTCGGTCGCGCCCGAGGTCGCAGTTCGTTTGGGCCGCCCCCGATAACGGGCGAGGTTGCGAGAAAGCTGCGTCCACTAGGTAAGTCCGAGGTCGGGGCTGCGAGACGTCGCCGCTTTTCATGAACGAGAAACGTTTCACGCAGGAAACCGAAGTTTATTCGCCTGCCCGTGGACGCAGCTGCGCAGCCACGCTATCGCGCCCTCGGTTCCGCAACCGATCCGGCCCGCGCCGTTTCGCCCTACGGGAGACCTCGGATGACCCGCACCCTCTTCGGCACCGACGGCGTCCGCGGCCGCGCAAACACGCCCCCGATGACGCCGGAAATCGCGCTCGCCTTGGGCCTGGCCGCCGGCGCGCAGTTCCGCGACGGGGCGCACCGCCACCGGGTCATCATAGGCAAGGACACCCGCCTCTCCAGCTAC
>JBCCPD010000435.1:0-3501 GCA_039025075.1 Pseudomonadota bacterium
CTGCCCACGCGACGGATATCGAAGCGGTCATGTCCCGCTCGCCAAGGCGCGCATGCCGGATCCCAGACAGGCCCGCGCCTCGCCTCGAAGGCTCGGCGAGCTCACAGCGTCGATCTCGCCGGCGAGCGGCGTGCTGATCGCAGCATCTGTTCAGCATGCCCCTGGCCCGTCGTCGACATCGCGGCGTCGACTCGCCGAAGGCCCAAAGGAACGTGCCGAGGACCCGGACGTCGAGGCGTGCCGGTTGGCCGGACGGCGCAGCTATGCGCCGGGCTGCAGAACCAAAGGTCGCGCCGTCGCTCGGGGCCCAACCGAAACCCCGGACCGGCGCGCCGAAAGGCCCCCTCCGTCGAGTGGGCGAGGCGGGCCCGAAGCGCCGTAGCCATTGAGTGACGCCGGCGGTTCAGGCCCGCCGAAAGCGCTGCCGGTTGGATCGGGCGCGGTTCTTGAAGCGCCGGCTCTCGTCGCCGGTTTCGGCGATGTCGCGCTGGTGGGCGAGCGGGTCCAAGACCGCGATCGCCATTCTGGCGTCTCCGACGACGCTGGGTCTGCGCCAACGGCAAGGTTGGCGGCGTCGATCACGGACGTTCGATCTCAAAGCCTCCTGACGAGATGGAACATCGGTTGGCCGCAGGACCGGCCGAAAGGGAGAGTGATCCTGCCCGACAAAAGCGGACGGGGTCAGGCCGCGATGCGCTCCATGTCTTCGGTGAACGGCAGGCTGTTCCGGGATGCCGCCTCTGGAAACTGCAGAAGCCCTCGATGCAGGCGAGCGGGGCGCTGCGCGCTTCGTCGCGGGCGGCGTAGGCGCGGCGATGGACGCGCTCGCCCACGATGGCGCGGAAGAAGCGGTCCCTCGGCGCGTCGTCGCGGCAGCTCGCCTTGCGGCGCGCCCGCCGCCCCGCAGGCGATTGCAGAGCAATCGCCGACACGGACCGGCGTGATCCGCGCGGCGGCAAGCGCATGGCGGCACGCGTCTGCCGCCTATCGGGCGGCGTCGACCGGTCGTCGCGAAGCTTGGACCATTGAGGGTTGAGACGGCAGGACGGACGAGAGCTTCGGAGCGGACATCCAGGTCCTCGCTTCGCTCGCCTAGACGGCCTGACGCAGCGAAGCCGGAGGACCATAGGCGGTTCCGGCAGGCCGGCGGCGGCGCCTCGCCGCATCCGGCGCCCGGCGCGCCGCGGCCGTCGGGGCGGCCTCCGTCCTTCGCCGAGCGCGAGGAGATCGCGCTTCCAAGGGCGATTGGCCTCGGCGTTCGCGAGATCGCGCCGCAGATCGGGCGAACGCCCCCGTGCGGGACGCAAGCCTTCGGCATGGCGATCTCACGCGAGCTGCGGCGCAATCCAGCCACGCGCGGCCGAGGGTCGGAGCCCAGGGCCTCGGCGGCGCGGCGGCATGCCGAACGCGCAGCCCGCAGGCCCTAGGCTGCGACGTTGGCCGTGAAAGACGACCTGCGCCGCTGCGTCGACGACCGCATTGCGGGCCGCATCGCAGATCTGGATGGCGGGCTGGTGACCGCGCCGCGCACGACGTGAAAGACGCACCGTCAAGAACCCCTGCGGATGCGACGTGGGGCGCGGCAAGTCCCTCCTTTCGCCTGCGGTCATGATCGGCGCGAGGTCCGCCGACGCCGACGACCGGGCGGCGCCGGGACGTCGGGAACGCGATCTGATCGCCAAACCGTTCATGAGGGCTGCGCCGCTCGGCCATCGGCGCGCCGGCGGAGCGCGCCGCACGCGTCACGATCCTGCCGCATCCGCCGCCGGCCGAGCGGACGCCAAGCCATGCGCGAACGGACCGACGCCGGGGTGCGGGGCGCAGCAATGGGTCCTGGCGCCGAAGCCGTGCGCGATGCCGTTGCCGCCGCGATCGTCACGCCGCCCGCGCAAGCTGCGCCGATCGCTGGCACGGAACCCCGGGGGCGGAAACGGCCCGGCATGTCGACCTGCGCGTCGATCACGATCCGCCGATCCGCGTCCGAGATCCGCACCGCCCCCTCTCGGCGGATTTGCAAAGCAAATCGCCTGCCGGGCGATGCCTGGCGGCGCGGCGCGAACGAGACCGCCGACCGACCGCCGCGGCGGTCCTTCCCCAAGGGCGCGGACCTCGCCGCGCTGGGGCCGGACGAACGCGGCGCCGTCGCCTGGGCGCTCAACGGCGGACCAAGCAAGACGCCGGGATGGAAAGCGCCCGCCGAGGCGCCGGACGATCTGCTGGCCAAGACCCGCAGCGCAACCGCCGCCATGACCGGGCGAGGCCGCCTTCGTAGACTCTGTCGCTGTCCTGAACGACTCCCGGCGAGGGTCGCTGTCGTTCGATGGTCCTCTCGAGCGCCTCGAGCGCGATGTCGGCGTGCCGCGTGTCGCGCACAGACCCGCCGCCTGGCGGGCGATCGCCTGAGATCGCTGGGAGGGAGCCGACGACCTTGCAGGCGTGCATGTCGGTCGGCGCCGCCAGGAACAGCCAACCCTCGCCCCCGTTGGCGATTGCACGGATGGTTCAGGGCGGCGAGCCGGACCTGGTTCACCGCCGGCGCCGTGAAATTTCGGCGCGGCCTGTTCAGTGCGATCGGATGATCGTGCCGGCTGTCCCTCGTGCGCGGCCGGCGTGGCATCGCGGCGAGGCCGCACAGACCGACCTTGCGCATCAGCCGCGCGATCCTCTGGCGGCCGACATGCCGGTCGTCGGCGCGAAGACGCGCATGCACGCGAGGCGCTGCATAGGCCCCGCCGCTCTCTGCGCGAACCGTTCGGATCTCGGCCGGCGGCGCACGCTTCGCGACGGCGCGACGGCTCTCCGGCCGACGACGCCAAGCGTCGTCATCGCGCGGCGACGCTCCGAAAACACGGCGTATCATTCGAACCGGCCGCAGATGGCGGTGCTCTTCCGCTGACCGGCAGGCGATTGCAGCGCGATCGCCGCGAGGGGAGCAACCGGCGCCGCACCGGTCGGCCTCCCCGAAGATGAGCGCGGCCTTTTTGAGGATGTCGCGCTCCGTCCGCGTCCGCGAGAGCTCCCGCTTCGACCGCCTTCGCCACTGCCTCTCGGACCGATGGCGTTTGCATGGCTCGGTCTCGGCGGCGAGGTCCGCCGGCGACGGGGTCCGCGCAACGGACCGCCCAGCCGGCCCCGCAGCCGAGAAGCGCTTCATCCACCGCCGCGGCAGCGTCTCGTGCTGGCCGGGTTCCTTGGCCACGCGCACCATCGGCGCCGCGCTGTCGAGCGCGCGTTCGACGGCCTGCCGTTCGAAGCCCTCGGGACGCTGGCGGCGCTTCTTCGCCAACGCTGGACACGCCTCTCTCGGCTCGAAAGCCGTGGCATCGGCGTCCGCCAGACCCGGATAGGACCAGACCTGTCAGACTAGGGCCAAGACCCATTAACAGGGTTCCGCGCGGGTGGGTTTCATGATTCCATCGTCCTGCCTAGCAGGAGAGATGGAATGGCAAGCGAGTTCTGGCTGAGCGACGAGCAGTTCGCGCGGATCGAGCCGCATCTTCC
>JBCCPD010000436.1:0-3494 GCA_039025075.1 Pseudomonadota bacterium
CTGTAATACGCATATAAGGAATAGCTAAAACCACCACTTCTTCAGGCTGATTTAAATATCCTAAGACAGATTCTGCAAGGAGCAATAAGATTGAGAGAATGATTCCGTTTAGACCACAAAGCAACAAGCCATTATGAAAAATGGAATGTACTTTATTTTTATCGCCTTGAGAATCAGCTTCGGCTACTAGTGGCGTTATTGCGAATGAAAATCCAATTCCAATTGACAATGCTATAAACACAAAAGTATTACCTAATGAGACAGCAGCTAAATACTCCTTACCAAGTCTTCCTACCATAATGTTATCAGCTAGTGCAACTAAAACATGACCTAATTGACCTAGTACTACGGGATAGGCTATAGTTAAATTTTTAGGAAATTCTTGAATATATTTAGAAAGCACCATAGGAAACTAATTTCTAATCTAAGGAATAACATCAACTGTCTACGCTTATTCTAACCCTATTATTTTGGGTTAGTACTGAGCATTCGTTACTATGTTTTCGCAAAAGCGTAATTCAAACAAAAAAGTTTCACTCATTTGTTAAAAAATGACGATACTCACCCAATTTAGATCTAGGTCCGCTTCGTGCGCGCCTCGATGAAAGGCTGGAAAGACGCCGAGGCGAACCCCGAGGAGGCGGCGGAGATCGTGCTCGACAACGACGCCACCGGCGCCCAGACCGAAGAGCATCAGAAGCGCATGATGGGCGAGATCGCCAAGCTGACCGCCGGCTCCAACGGCGCGCTCGACCCGGCGGACTTCCAGCGCACGGTCGACACGCTTCTGGCCGGAGGCTCGGACCCGGTGATCACCCAGCAGCCCGAGGGCGCCTGGACCCACGCGATCACCGACGCCGCGCTGAACTGAGCGGCCGGACCTCCAACCGCTCCAAAGCCGCCGCCGGCGCGACCGGCGGCGGCGTCAGGCCTTGTGCGCCCGCACAGCCTCGGCCGAGGCCAGCAGCGCCTCGCGCGCCGGGATGAACTCGAAGCCGAAGGCGGCCTCCGCCTTCGCGCCCGACACCGCCAGGTTGCGCCCCAGATTGGCGGCGATCATCCGCGCCTCCGACTGCAGCAGGGCGAAGAAACGCACCAGCAGATGCGGCGCCTCCGACCGGGTCATCTTCAACGTCGGATCCCAGTCGCGCAGCATCTCGATCAGCTCGATCGCCCGCAGGCTGTCCGCGGCGGCGGCGAAGCGCTCCCCCTTCGCCGCCTCCAGCTCGATCGCCGCCACGTGCATCCGCGCCACGTCCCGCACGTCCGCCACCGGCAGGTTGATCGGCGGCGCGAACGGGTCCTTGCCGCCCATCAGCCGCTCCACCAGCTCCAGCGAGGCGCCGTAGCGCGCGTCCATCGGCGGGCCGAACACCGCGCCGGGATTGATCGTGGTCAGCGCGATCTCCGGGTTCGCCGCCACGAAGTCCCAGGCCGCCCGCTCCGCCAGGGTCTTGGAGGCCTCGTAGCTCGACACGAAGGGCGCGTCGGCCGTCGTCCAGTTCGCCTCGGTCGACGGCGCGCCCTTGGGCTTGGCCGCGTCCTTGAAGATCGCCGCGCAGGACGAGGTCAGGATCACCCGCTCGATCCCCGCCGCCTTGGCCGCCGCCATCGCCCGCTTCGTCCCGTCCACCGCCGGCCGGATCAGCTCGTCCGGCGTCCTCGGCTCGGCCAGCGGAAAGGGCGAGGCGGTGTGGATCAGCACGTCGCAGCCCGCCGCGGCCGCCTCCCACCCTTCGTCCTTCAGCAGGTCGAGCGTGGCGAACTCGATCTTCGCCTCCGGAAACAGCGCCTCGATCTCCCCCTTGCGCGCGTCGGAGCGGACCGAGGCGCGCACCTCGCACCCCCGCTCCAGCAGCTCGCGGAGGATGTGCTTGGCGATGAAGCCGGACGCGCCGGTCAGAAGAACCTTGGTCATTCGCTCAGTCCCAGTGAATCGCACAGCATGCGGAAGGAAAGGGCCTCGTCCTCGGGGCCGAGGCCTTGATCGAGGACGAGATCGATGTGGAAGAACACGAGCGCCGCGACATGCTCGACATTGGGGCCGCGCAGCCGCCCTTGGGCCAACGCCTCGGCCGCCGCGGCGACGTGAGGGGCGGCGAGGGCGTCGCCCTCGGCCAACGCCGCCTCGCTGACCAGCCCGGCTTCGCGCAGCCGATGGCTGATCCGGCGATGCAGCGGATGGGTCCTGGCCCAGCCGATGTAGTCGCGCCAGAACCGCCACAGCCGCGCCCGGTCGAACGGCGCGCCTTCGGGCGCGGACAGCGCCTCGAACATCCCCGTCTTGCCGGCGAGGAAGATCGCGTCGATCAGCGCCTGCTTGCTCGCGAAGACGTTGAAGAGCGTCCCGTTGGAGACCCCCGCCGCCTTGGCGATCTTCGCCGTGGACGCCCCGACCCCTTCCTTCAGGACCAGGGGAATGGCCGCTTCGATGATCTGGGTCCGACGCTCGCTCATGCAGGTCATGTGGTTGGAGTGACCAGTCAGTCAAAAGGCGACTACGAGCAAGAGGCGTCCTTCGCGTCCGCGTCCGCCGCCGCCCCGGCCCCTTCGCCGGCCGACCGGCTTGCCTCGGCCCTGCGCCCCGGTATTCGATGGCGGGGCGGCCGGCTGGCCGGCGGGTCCTGCGCAGGGAAGGCGGAACATGACCGAGATCTACGACGTGATCGTCGTCGGCGGCGGATCGGCGGGGGCGGCCCTCGCCGGACGCCTGTCCGAAGACCCGGACCGCCGCGTGCTGCTGCTCGAGGCCGGCCCCGACTGGCGCTCCGCCGACGCGCCCGCCGCGGCGCGCTCCGCCAACATCATGCCCTTCATGCACCGCCCCGAGCACCAGGCCGACTGGCAGTGGCCGGGCCTCAAAAGCCGCCGCACCGCCGCCCAGGCCCCCAAGCACTACTGGCGCGGCCGCGGCCTCGGCGGCAGCTCGCTGGTGAACGCCCAGATCGCGATCTGGGGCGTCGGCGCCGCCTTCGACGCCTGGGCCGCGGCGGGCTGCGAGGGCTGGGCGGCGGCCGACGTCCTGCCCCTCTTCGCGCGGATGGAGGCCGACCCGCAGATGGCCGGCGCCAACCACCACGGCCGCGGCGGCCCCCTGCCGATCCACCGCGCGCCGCCGGAGGCCTGGGGCCCCGTCGACGCGGCCCTGCGCGACGCCGCCCTCGCCTGCGGCCATCCCTGGAACCCCGACCTCAACGCGCCCGAGGGCGAAGGCGTCTCCTGCTATCCGATCAACAGCCGCGATCTGAAGCGCGTCACCACCAACGACGGCTATCTGGAGCCCGCCCGCGGACGGCCGAACCACACGATCCAGGGCGAGGCGCTCATCGACCGCGTCCTGCTGGAGGAGGGCCGCGCCGTCGGCGTCGTCGGCCGGCTCGGCGGCGAGACCCGCACCTGGCGCGGCCGCGAGATCGCGCTCTGCGCCGGCGCCGTGCACTCGCCGGCGATCCTCATGCGCTCCGGCCTCGGCCCGAGCCTGCATCTGCAGGCCC
>JBCCPD010000437.1:0-3485 GCA_039025075.1 Pseudomonadota bacterium
CGCTGTGGGTGAACCCCGACAGCCTCGACGACGAACGGGTGTTCGTGTCGAAGGATGAGCGCGATACGGACGAGGGCGGGCATTTCTACGTCGGACTGAACGACGGCCGCCTGCAGGTGCGCGTCGCGCCCGGCGACGGGGGCGGCAACGTGGCCTGGCGCAGCCTCGAGGAAGTGTTCGAGCCGGGGCAGTGGACCCATGTGGCGGTGAGCTTCGGGGCCGACGGCGTGCATCTCTACATCAATGGCGCGCGGCTGGAGGCTTCGGCGCTCGAACGGATCGAAGGGCGCATCGACGATCCGGCGGAGTACCTCGAGGCGCATCTGCTGACCAACGACAAGCCGCTGGTGCTGGGCGGCGCCACCCGCGCGACCAAGGATACCTCCAGCCCCGAGGCCATCGCGCAGACCGGGCCGACCTGGATGTACGACGGCGACATCGACGGCTTCGGCATCTGGGGCGGAACGCGGCCCGAGGACGCTTTGAGCGCCTCTCAGATCGCTCAGCTGGCCGCCGGCGCGGCGGCGCCGACCACGCCCCTGCCGCCGACGCCGGTGGACCGGACCGACGACGATCTGACCGGCGGCGACGGGGCGGATGCGCTCGACGGCGGCTTCGGGGACGACGTGCTGCGCGGCGGCGCAGGGATCGACGACCTCAAGGGCGGCTACGACGACGACCGGCTCTATGGCGGCGACGACGACGACGTGCTGAACGGCGGCCGCGGCTCCGACTTCCTGGATGCGGGCGCCGGCAACGACCTGATCATCCTGGGCGCGGACGGGGGCGAGCCCATCGTGGCTCAGGTCTACGATCCGGCGACCGACGACCCGGACGACGAGGTGAACGACCTCTGGCAGACCGTCAACCCCGGCCAGCCGATGATCGGCGACGACATCGCCCTCGGCGGCGACGGGGCGGACGTGTTCCTGATCCAGCCGGCGCTGAACGCCAAGCGCGACATCCTGCTCAAGCACCAGAACGCCGACCGGACCATCGACTGGAAGCGCGTCGCCGGAGAGAACGGCGAAGTGCACGACCACTGGCCCGAAAGCGTCGGCACGGACTGGATCGTCGACTTCGACCCGACCGAGGGCGACGTGATCCTGATCGACGGGCACACTGCGGATATCGAGCGCAAGGGCTCGGTCGACCATCGGGACGTGAACGGCGACGGGGTGATGGACACGGTCCTGACGATCCGCTCCAACCAGCCCAACGGCGGGGCCCATGACAAGGACCTTATGGGCAAGGTGGTGGTGCTGTCGCATCGGCTCGACGCCGGCGACGTGGAGGTGAACGCCAAGTCTTTCGCCGGCATCATCGACACGGTGGAGGAACTGGACGAGGCGCTCTTCGCCGAAGGGGTGCAGGACGACGACCCGGACCGTGAGGCTTCGATCAACCCGTTCCTCGACCTGCTGCCCGGCGACGTGGCGGCGCTCGCCGCGCCTGCGACGCCGGTCTATGAGGAGACCATCCGCGCCCGCGCCCTGGTCGACGCGCCGGACGACGACGTGGACGGCACGAACGGCGACGACGTGCTGCACGGCGACGCGCCGGCGGGCGGTCACGGTCATGGCGGACATGGAGGCCATGGCGCGCACGGGGCGATGGCGGGCATGCCCATGCCGATGCCCGCCCCGATCTCGTTCTTCTCGTTCGAGGACTTCGAAGACGGCGTCTTCGCCGACGGGCGCGGCGTGTCGGACCTCGGCTACTACGAGGCCAAGGACCGCGCCGCGCTCCTGCAGACCGACCTCGCCGACGTGCCGACCGAGGCCGGCTCCCCCGGCGACGGCGGCCGCGCGATCCGCTTCGAGGACGACGATCAGTTCGCCGTCGTCGCCCATGACGAAGCCTACGAGACCCTTCAGGGCACGGTCGCGCTGTGGTTCAAGCCCGACGCCGTCGACGGCCACCCCCAGACGCTCGTCGCGAAGGACGAGCGCAACGCGGGCGAAGGCGGGCACATGCGGATCGAGATCCGCGACGGCGGCAAGCTTCTGGTCCGCCTCTCCCCCGGAGACGGCGGCGGCAACCGCGAGTGGCTGTCCCACTTCAACCTCGCCGAGGCCGGCGAATGGGCCCATGTCGCCGTCTCCTGGGGCGAGACCGGCGCCACGGTCTTCTGGAACGGCGAGGCGCTGAACGATCGCGACTTCATGGCGCTGCAGGGCCACACGCCCCTCAGCGGCTACAAAGAGCATTTTCAGATGGAGAACACCCGCGCCTGGGTTCTGGGCGCGGATACCGGCCATGCGAACGACGCCGACAGCGCCGCGACCCTCGCCGCCGATGATCGGCTGAGGAGCGAGTTCGAGGGCGCCATCGACGGCTTCGGCGTCTGGGGCGGTCTTTCGGCGGCCGACGCGCTGAGCGCGGCCCAAGTCAAGCAGCTTTACGAAAACGGTCCCGGAGACCTCTCGCGCGCGGCCCGCCAGGACGCGCCCGTCGAGGTCGGCGACGACGACCTGCGCGGCTGGGGCGGGAACGACGACCTCTACGGCGGCGCCGGGCGCGACGTGCTCGACGGCGGCGACGGGAACGACGGGCTCTTCGGCGGCTACGGCGCCGATCTGGGCCTCGGCGGGGCCGGGCGCGACTTCATCGAGCTGGGGCACGGCAACGACACCGGCTATGGCGGCGACGGGAACGACGTTCTGCTCTCGCGAGGCTACGGCCGCGAAGGGCCGGTCTATTTCGACGCCGACCGGGACGAGGGCGACCCTTATGCGGAGCTCTCGCCCGTCAACGGCCAGGTCTACGAAAGCCAGCCCATCCCCGACGACGATCACTATTGGGGCGGCGCGGGCGCCGACACCCTGCGCATCGAGACCCTGATCAACGCCAAGGAGCGCTTCCTCCTCGACCATGTGATGGAGGACGGTCACATCCACTGGCACGGCGTGGCGGGGGAGAACGACAACGTCCACGACCATTGGGTCGACCGCTTCGGCCACGACGTCTGGTGGGACTACGACGAGGACGAGGGCGACCGCATCCAGATCGTCGGGCACACCACCCGCGTTCTCGAGGTCGAGCAGATCCATGACGAGGGCACGGGCGAGCGCCTGTTCTCCCGCATCCACGTCTATTCGGATCAGGGCAAGAACGGCGGGGCCCACAACGACGATCGGCTGGGGATCCTGGACGTCTACGGCTCGGAGGTGAGCGAGAAGGACATCTACGAGAACGCCGGGCCGGCCTACGGCATCGTTCACTCGATCCATGAGCTGGAGGAGGCGGTGACGCCGCTCTACGCTTCCGACGAGACGGCGCGGCAAGGTCTGCGGGCCGCGGGCGCGCCCCAGGAGATGGCCGAAGCGCCCGAGCCGGCGCCCATGCCGATGCCGATGCCGATGCCCGAGCCGGCGCCCATGCCCATGCCGGCGCCCATGGCGATGCCGCCTTCGGCGGAAGAGCCGACGCCCCCGCAGCCTGCGCCGCAACCGGCGCCGCCGGCCCCGAGCGCGGAGGCGGAA
>JBCCPD010000438.1:0-3482 GCA_039025075.1 Pseudomonadota bacterium
CCGGCGCGCCGGGATCGGCGGCCCGGCCTCCGCGGCCGTCGATCCTGTCCGAGGCGCCGAGTGGGCCGCGCCGGCCCGGTCCGCGTGACGCCGGAAAAGTCCCCGAGGCCGACCAGGCCGTCGCGCCGGCCTGCGCCCCGGCGCAAGCGAACGCGCCGGCGCCGGCCGCGCTCGAGATCGTTGCAACCGATACCTTAGTCAACTTGACCTGACGCACCTCCATGACAAGGATCATTTCATGTTGAAAGCGACCCCCATCGCGGACGCCGTCGCCTCTCGGGCCCTGCCCGACAGGCCTCACTGCATCGACTGCAAGATCCGCCGTCTGGCGATCTGCTCCGATTGCGGGGAGGCGGAGCTCGACGCCCTCTCCGCCGCCAAAAGCTATCGCCATTACGGCCCCGGCGCCGCGATCGTCTCGATGGGCGAGAAGACCGAGTTCCTCGGCTCCTTGGTCGAAGGGGTCGCCGGCATGTCGCGGCTTCTCGCCGACGGGCGGCGCCAGGTGGTCGGCCTGCTGTTCCCCGGCGACTTCATCGGCCGCGCCTTCTCGCCCGAGGCGCCGTTCGACGTGGTCTCCCTCTCCGAAACCCGCATCTGCGCCTTCCCGCGCGCCCGCTTCGAAACCTTCGTGCGCGAGATGCCGTCGCTCGAGCATCGCCTTCTGCAGATGACCCTGGACGAGCTCGACTCCGCCCGCGAGTGGATGGTGCTTCTGGGCCGCAAGACCGCGCGCGAGAAGCTCGCCTCCTTCTTCGCCCTCGCCGGCCGCCGCGCCGCGCGCCTGCGCGGAGCCGCGCCCGCGGACGGCATCACGATCGAGCTGCCCCTGACGCGCGAGGACATGGCCGACTTTCTCGGCCTGACCATCGAGACCGTCTCCCGCCAGATCGGCGCCCTCAAGAAGGACGGTCTGATCGAGCTGGCGGACGCCCGCCATCTGAGCGTCCCGTCGTGGCAAGCGCTGGCCGAGGCGTCGGGCGGAGACCTCGAGACCGTTTGAGCGACAGGCGCGAGGCGGCCGCTAGTCGGCGCCGATGCGCTGACGCTTGCTTGCCTTTCCCCGAACCGTCGGCCGGGACGAACGTCGTGGCCTCTAGGGACCCCGGTCGGTCAAGCGCTTATGAGAGCCGGGGGCCGCGTGCATCTTCGCGGACCGCCCCGCAGTAGCCGAGGCATTTGCGCAAAAAGCACCAGGCGCTTCGCCTGAGGCTCCGGCCAGCGCCCCTGTTTCGCAGTCTGCCGCGCCCGTGGCGCCAGGGGCCGCGCCTGCGGTTCCGCGCAGAGGCTCCGTCTCTCCCGCTTTCGCGTTCGTCGCACGAGGCCACCCGTCCCGCGGTCCGCTTGGCTCCCCGCCGCTCCAGCGTCCGCGCTCTTTGAACAGTGCGCCAAGCCCGTCGCTCTCGGTCGCATCGCCGTCGCTCCGGCGTCCGCGCTCCTTAAACCATGCGCCAAAAACGTCGCTCTCGTTCGCATCGCCGCCGCTCGAGCTTCTGCGCCCGCTAAACCATTCGCCACGTCCGTCGCGCTCGTTCGGGTCGCGCCGCTCGAGCTCTCGTTCGCCGCGCAGGCCGACGCGCCCGTCGTTCAAAGGTCCCGCGTTCACTACGCAGGCCGCAGCTTTCGGTGCTCCAGGCCCTGCGGCTTTCGGCGCTCCAGGCCCCGCGGCGTCCGGCGCTCGAGGCCCCGCGGCGTCCGGCGCTCCAGGCCCTGCGGCGTCCGGCGCTCGAGGCCTTGCGGCTTTCGGCGCTCGAGGCCCCGCGGCTTTCGGCGCTCGAGGCCCCGCGGCGTCCGGCGCCCAGACCCTGCGGCGTCCGGCGCTCGAGGCCCCGCGGCGTCCGGCGCCCAGACCCTGCGACGTCCGGCGCTCGAGGCCCCGCGGCGTCCGGCGCTCCAGGCCCTGCGGCGTCCGGCGCTCGAGGCCCTGCGGCGTCCGGCGCTCCAGACCCTGCGGCGTCCCGCGCTCGAGGCCCCGCGGCTTCCGGCGCCCCAGGCCCTCCGGCGTCCGGCGCTCCAGCCCCCGCGGCGTCTGACGCTCGAGGCCCCGCGACGGGCGGCGCCCCAGGCACCGCAGCGTCCGGCGCTCCAGACCCCGCGGTCTTCGCACTCCGGCTCGCGCCCGTCACCTAGCGTCGCGCCGGCGACACGCCTGAACGCATCGCCTGGCGCCACAGCCGCAGAGCGCCGCGAGCCGCAGCGGTCTTGGCGGCTCTCGTCCGGACGGCGGCACATCGCTGGCCGCCTCGATTCGACGTCCAGAGCAGCCTCGCCGAAAAGGGTTTGCGATCTCTTTAGGCCGCGCCGCGCCGCCTGCGCCTCCGACCTTCGACCCCCGTCCGCCTCCCGAACGAGCCGATCTTGCTGCAGTGCAGCAAGGCCCTGCGACGCCTCGCCTCTCCTCCAAAGGTTCGGCGTTGACGTGGATCAAGGCCGCTCCGCTGCCCGCCCGCGATGAAGGTCTCCTGCGGCCCGTCCCTCTCGGCGGCGCCGCCCGAGACGTCGCCGAACCGAAAAAGGGCAGGGGGACCCCATGGGCGCCTTCATCAAACTCACCGTTCTGGGCCTGATCGCCATGATCGCGGTCGTGGGCGCCAGCTTCGCCCGGGACGTGGCCTATCTGGTCCACGCGATCATCACCCTGCTCGTGGCGAGCGGCCTGTTCCTGTGGGTCCTCAAAGGAACCGGCGAGGCGAAGATCACCCTCAGCCCCCCCGACGGCCCCGAAACCTACATGGACGACGTGATCCGCTACGGCGTGATCGCCACCGCCTTCTGGGGCGTCGTCGGCTTCGCCGCCGGCGTCTGGATCGCCTCGCAGCTGGCCTGGCCGGCCCTCAACCTCGATCTGCCCTGGACGACCTTCGGCCGCCTGCGCCCGCTGCACACCTCGGCCGTGATCTTCGCCTTCGGCGGCAACGCGCTGATCGCCACCTCCTTCTACGTGGTCCAGCGCACCTGCGCCGCGCGGCTCTGGGGCGGCAACCTCGCCTGGTTCGTCTTCTGGGGCTACCAGTTCTTCATCGTCCTCGCGGCCACCGGCTACGTGCTCGGCGGCACCCAGGGCAAAGAATACGCCGAGCCCAGCTGGTACGTGGACATCTGGCTGACCCTCGTCTGGGTCGCCTACCTGCTGGTCTTCCTCGGCACCCTCTTCAAGCGGCGCGAGCCGCACATCTACGTCGCCAACTGGTTCTACCTCGCCTTCATCGTGACCATCGCGATGCTGCACCTGGTCAACAACCTGGCGATGCCGGTCTCCATCTTCGGCTCGGTCAGCTACTCCGCCTTCTCCGGCGTGCAGGACGCTCTGACCCAATGGTGGTACGGCCACAACGCCGTGGGCTTCTTCCTCACCGCCGGCTTCCTGGGGATGATGTACTACTTCATCCCCAAGCAGGCCGAGCGGCCCGTCTTCTCCTACAAGCTCTCCATCATCCACTTCTGGGCTCTGATCTTCCTCTACATCTGGGCCGGACCGCACC
>JBCCPD010000439.1:0-3466 GCA_039025075.1 Pseudomonadota bacterium
ATGATCGAGGCCTTGAAGCCCAGCTTCGCCGCGTCCACCGCCGACCAGCGCACGCAGAAGTCGAAGGCGAGCCCTACGCAGACGACCTCGGTGCAGCCCCGCTCCCTCAGAAAACCCTCCAGGCCGGTGCGCGTCGTCCGGTCGTTCTCGAAGAACGCGGAGTAGCTGTCGATGATCGGATCGCGGCCCTTGCGGATCACCAGGTCTGCGCGGGCGGCGTCCAGCATGGGGTGGAAGTCCGCGCCGGGCGTGCCTTCGACGCAGTGATCCGGCCACAGACGCTCCATCCCGCCGGCGCCTTCGGCCAGGGTCAGCGCCTCCTGTCCGCGGGCGGAGGCGAAGGAGGAGTGACCGGGCGGATGGTAGTCCTGGGTGAGCACCCGGATCGGAAAGCGCGCCGCGTCCGCCAGAAGCGCGTTGCAGGGCGCGACGATGTCCGCGCCGCCGTCGATGGCGAGCGAGCCGCCGGGGCAGAAGTCGTTCTGGACGTCGACGACGATCAGGGCGCGGGTCATGGCAGGGGTCTCCTTCGGCAAGCGCGTCGGGGCGCGAGGCTAAAGGCGCGGCGCCCGCCCGCAATCGCGAAACGCGTCCCCCGGCGCGCGGGGTCGGGCTAGGGTTGCTGCGGCGCAACACGAGAGAAGGGGGCGAGAGCCATGAAGACCATCACCGCCGTCATCAAGGCCAAGGCCGGGCACGAGCAGGTCATGAAGGACGCGCTGCTCATGGTGGCCGAGCATGTCGCGGCGAACGAGCCGGAGACGCTGGGCTTCTTCATCTCCCAAGGCGCCGAGGACCCCACGGTCTTCACGACCTACGAGCGCTTCGTGGACCAGGCGGCGATGGACCGGCACAACGGTTCGGACGCCACGGCGAAGTTCTTCGAGATCGCCAAGCCCATTCTGGACGGAGAGGTGGTGCTGGCGACCTGCGACGAGATCAGCTCGAAATGATCTCCGTCGCCGCCTCCGCCGCGCCAGCGAGCATGTAGGAGGCGACGAGCCCCGCGCCCGCCAGGAACAGGGCCAGGACGGCGGCGAGGGTCTTGATCGGCGTCTTGTCCATGCCCGTCAGCGGCCGCAGCCGCCGCCACAGGAAGGGCAAGGCGTCCGACGCGGCCGAGAGCTTCAGCAGCAGCGCCAGGAACAACGGAAAGCCGGAGATCAGAGCGGCGTAGACGTAGACCGCGGAGAGATTGCCGAAGCCGAGCGCCAGGGCGAGGCTTTCCGGCGCCGCGCCGAGGGCCAGCGCCGGCTCGCCGCCGAAGCTGCCGAAAAGGACCGCGGCCGAGACGTAGGTGGCCGCCGTCGCCGCGTGCAGAGCGATCAGCTTGACCGCCAGGTCGAACAGGATCAGCAGCGCCGTGCCGCCCGGTCCCGCCCGTGCAATCCGCGGAACCAGCAGCCCCGCGACCGTGTCGGCGATCCACAGCGTCAGAAACACCGTGACCAGTCCCGACAGGACGAACTGCAGCGACAGGCGCTTGACCGCCTCGAAGCTGCGCAGCGTCGCCGCGGCGTGCTCCGGAATGGTCATGAAATAGAGCGCCAGCAGCGCGAGGCAGGAGGCAAGCGATGTCCAGAACACCCGCCGGGCCTTGGCGGCGACGGGCTGGCGCGGCCCCAGCGTGGCGTTGAGCAGCTGCGCCGCGGCCATCCAGGCCGTCTCCTTCGAGGGCCGGCCGGCGCGCATCTCAGCGTCGAGATCGCTCGCCGTCTCCGCCAGCAGATCGTCGTCCCAATTCCACATCAGGCGCAGCAGCGCCCAGAGGATCACGCCGGCGCCCAGGCCCTTGATCCCGAGCGCGGCGAGCGGGTCCATGGGCGGGCCTTCAGACCAGCACGTCCTGCGCCGCCCCCGCCTCGGCGCCGAAGACGCGGCGGTAGCGGGCCACTTCGGCCTTGGGCCCCGTGGCCTTGCGCGGATTGTCGGAGAGCTTGACGCAGGGGCGGCCGTCGGCGGCCGAGGCCTTGCAGACGAGGCTGAACGGAGCCAGCGCGTCGTCCGGCGCCAGGCCGCGGAAATCGTTGGTCAGCAGCGTGCCCCAGCCGTAGGAGATCTTGGCGCGGCGCGAGAAGCGGGCGTGCAGGTCTTCGATGACGTCGATGTCGAGCCCGTCGGAGAAAATCAGGCGCTTCTCGCGCGGGTCCTCTCCGCGGGCGCGCCAGAAGGCGATCGCGGCCTCGGCCCCGGCGACGGGGTCTCCGCTGTCGATGCGCACGCCGGTCCATTTGGCGAGCCAGTCCGGGGCGCGGTCGTAGAAGGTCTTCGTGCCGAAGGTGTCCGGCAGGACGATCAGCAGGTTGCCGTCGTAGTCCTCCTGCCAGTCGGCGAGCACTTGGTAGGGCGCCCGGGCCAGGGCGTCGTCGTCATGGGCGTTGAGGGCGGCGTAGACCATGGGGAGTTCGTGGGCGTTGGTGCCGATGGCCTCGATGTCGCCGCGCATGGCGATCAGGCAGTTGGAGGTGCCGACGAAGGCGGGGCCGAGCCCCTCGGCCATGGCCTGCACGCACCAGTCCTGCCAGAGGAAGCCGTGGCGGCGGCGGGTGCCGAAATCGGCGATGGCGAGTCCTTCGAGGCGCTGCAGGCGCTGGATCTTCTCCCACACGCGGGACATGGCGCGGGCGTAGAGGACCTGAAGCTCGAACTTGCCCATGCCGCGCAGGACTGCGCGGGTGCGCAGCTCCATCAGGATGGCGAGCGCCGGGATCTCCCACATCATGGCTTCGAGCCAGGGGCCTTCGAAGGTCAGCTCGTATTGGTCGCCGCGGCGCTCGAGGTGGTAGTCGGGGAACTGGAAGCCCTCGAGCCAGGCCATGAAGCCCGGCTCGAACATGGCGCGCTTGCCGTAGAAGGTGTTGCCGCGCAGCCAGGCGTCTTCGGAGCGGGTCAGCGAGAGGGAGCGGACATGGTCGAGCTGTTCGCGCAGCTCCCCCTCGTCCACCAGGCGGGCGAGGGGCGTGGCGGTGGAGCGGTTGATCAGGCTGAAGGCGACCCGGGCGTCGCGGTGGTTGTGGAAGACGGACTGCGCCATCAGCAGCTTGTAGAAATCCGTGTCGAGGACCGAGCGGACGATCGGGTCGATCTTCCACTGGTGGTCGTAGACGCGCTTGGCCATGTCGATCATCGCGGATCCCTCCCTGCCGCTTCGGCGGGCTTTTGATCAGGGATAGGGCAGAGAGGGCCGGTTGGGTAGGGGGCGCGGCGGGGCGCGGCCCGGTCGCGGGCCGGCGAAGGCGCGGTCGGGCGCGGGTCCGAGCCCCATGAAACGCCGGTTCACGCGAGGGCCGGGCGGCCGGCGCTAGGGTGAAGGCCCAGCAAGGTCGAACCGAGCCGACGTTTCCCTCGAACAGCGGCCTCGACGGCCGCGCGGGACCTGATGACATGCGCATGTTTCTTATGAGCTTCGCGCTCGCGGCCGGCGCCGCGGGCCAGGCCTTCGCCCTCGCCGTTCTGCCGGCGCAGG
>JBCCPD010000440.1:0-3465 GCA_039025075.1 Pseudomonadota bacterium
AAGGACGAGGCGGCCGACGACATGCTGGCGCTCGCCGCCGCGCGGCAGGAGATCAACGCCGAGGTGACGGCCCTGCGCGAGGACGTCGCCGCGGTCAAGCAATCCATCGACCGCGCCGGCGAGGCCGCCGACCTTCTGCCGGCCTTGCAGGAGCAGATGCAGCGCCGCCGCCAGTTCGACGTCGACATCGCCGATTGGGTGTTCTGGACCAAGATCGAGGTGGCCAACGACCGCGCCCAGCTGCTCGCCCAGCTGCGCGAGCGCAACCCCGAGATCGAATGGCCGGCCTCGGTGCGCACCCGGGCCGAGCTGTCGCAGCTGCGCGACCGCAAAGTGCTGGTCTACGTCACCCGCCGCCCCTGGCAGACCTATGACGAGCGGCTGAAGCTGGGCGACGACACCCGCGACCGGTTCATCGAGTTCGGCTTCTTCGCCGAAACCTGGGTGGCCGGCCGGCGCGGCGCCCGCGACGGCAACGGCGTCGACCGGACCGTGCGCGACGACCTCAGGGCGATGGCGGCCGAGCTGGGCATCGAGCCCGACCGCATCATCCAGCGGTGCGAGTCCTATTGCCTGCTGACCGACACGCGGCGCGACTACGACGATCTCGACGAAATCAAGCGCGAGGTGCTGCGCGGCTCGGTCGCCTCGCTCGACCCGGCTCAGGACCGGATGGAGTTCCGGCTGGACGAGGACTTCGCCAACATCCGCGACTATTCCCGCGCCTTCCCGGCCACCCGGCGGGTGTCCGACGAACAGGTGCTGGTGGTGGTCTTCGGCGACCTCGAATAGGCGCGCGCGCTCCGGCGCCGACCGCCGCTAGCCGCCCCCCCGCGCCGCCCTTTCAGAAGTCCGTCGGAGCCCCGCCTTCGTGCTTGCGCCGCTCCACGAAAGCGGCGAGCTCCTCCTTGAGCGCCTCGTCCATGGGCGGCGCCTCGAACTCCTCCAGGATCGCCTTCCACGTGCGGTTGGCGCGCTCCGACGTCCAGGCGGCGCCGGCCTCGGCCCAGGCCTCGTAGTTGCGCCAGTCCGACAGGAACGGCTGGTAGAAGGCGGTCTGATAGCGCTCCTGCGTGTGGTCCGCGCCGAAGAAATGGCCGTGCGGGCCCACCTCCTTGATGGCGTCGAAGGCGCAGTCCGCCTCGGTCACGCCTACCGGCTGCAGATAGCGCTGCACCTGCTGCAGAAGCTCGCAATCCATCACGAACTTCTCGTAGGAGGCGATCAGCCCTCCCTCCAGCCAGCCGGCCGCATGGTAGACGATGTTCACCCCGGCCGAGACGCAGGCCCAGAGCGAATTGGCGCTCTCCCACATCCCTTGGCCGTCCGGCGCGTTGGACGCCGAGGCGTTGGAGGCGCGCAGCGGCAGCCCGTAAAAGCGCGCCATCTGCCCCGACATCTGCGTCGCGCGCATGTATTCGGGCGTGCCGAAGGCCGGCGCGCCCGATTTCATGTCCACGTTCGAGGTGAAGCTGCCCAGCACCACCGGAAGCCCCGGCTTCACGCATTGCAGCAGCACCGCCGCCGCAAGCCCCTCGGCCACGAACTGGGTCACCGCGCCGGCCAGCGTCACCGGCGCCATCGCCCCCGCCAGCGTGAACGGGGTGATCACCACCGGCTGGCCGCGGCGGGCGAAGCGCATGGCGCCGTCCAGCATCGGCCAGTCATGCTTCAGCGGGCTCGAGGAGTTGATGTTGGTGTAGATCCGCGGCGTCGCCTCGAAGTCGTCGTGGCTCAGACCGGCGGCGAGGCGCGTCATCTCCAGCACGTCCTCCACCCGCTCGGGCCCCAGCGAGTAGGCGTGCACCACCTTGTCGGTCAGCGTCAGCTTGTCGAACAGGCAGTCCAGATGCCGGGTGGACGGGTGCAGGTCCACCGGCTCCACCGGATAGCCGCCGGCGAAGTGGATGCAGTTGAAGTATTGGGTGAGCTTGATCAGGTCCCGAAAGCTCTCCCGATCCCCCGGCCGCTTGCCGCGGTCCAGATCCATCGCGTTGGGCGGGGAGGAGACGTTGCCGAACAGCAGGTTCGGCCCGCCCACGGTGATGGTCCGCTCGGGGTTGCGCGGGGTCAGCGTGAAAGTGGACGGCGCGAGCGCGACCTTCTCCATCACGAAGCCGCGGTCCATGAAGACCCGCTCCCCCTCCGCCTTGCAGCCCGCCGCCTTCAGAACCGCCAGGGCCTCCTCGTTGAGGAAATCGATGCCGATCTCCTCCAGCACCCGCATGGCGGCGTCGTGGATCGCCTGCACGCCCTCCTCGCTCAGCGGCCGGGTCGGCGCGTCGATGTTGACCGGCGGGTTCCAGGGGCTCTGCTCGATCGCCCCGCGGGACCGGCCGCGGGCGTTCGCCGATCGGCCTCCGCCCCGCCGGCGAGGGGCGCGGGCGGCGGGGTCGGCCGCCTCGGGGCCTGCGAGGGCGTCGGCGTCTGCGGCCGCGGAGGCTTCGGACGGGGTCATGGCGTCTCTCCCTTGTCGTCGACGCACAGACTGGACCGAGCGGGGCCGCCGCGGGCCGGCGGTTTGCGACCGATGGGGTCGGGTTCGGGCCGCGGGGCCGCGGCGCGGCCTGCGCCTTTGGATCAGCCCGGGTCGCCCAGCCAGGCGGGCAGCGCGCCGATATGGGGCAGAACCGCGTCCGCATGGGGCGCCAGGGTCTCGGCCGGCGCCGGGCCGCTCAGAACGCCGATCACCGCCCCGCAGCCCGCTGCGCGGCCGGCGCCCAGGTCGTGCAGGCTGTCGCCGATCATCGCCACCTCCTCCGGCCGCAGGCCCGTCGCCGCGCAGAAGGCCTGCACCAAGCCCGGCCCGGGCTTCAGCCCATGGCCGCTGTCGTAGCCGGCGATGAAGTCGAACCGGTCGAGCGCCCCCAAAAGGCGCATATGCGCCTTGGCCGAGGCCCCGCTGTCATGGGTGGCGATCCCCAGCGCCCGCGGCGCGCCGCCTTCGGGCCTGGCCAGCCGGTCCAGCAGGCCCGGCAGGTCCGGCGTCGCCGGGGCCGGCGGCGCCGCGGCGGCGGACAGGGCGCGCCGCTCCGCCTCGGCCTCCAACGCGTCGGCGCTGCGTCCAGGCAGCAGCGCGGCCCAGATCTCCGCCACCTCCCGCGTCGCCCCCGCCACGATGGGAGAGCCGGGGCGGAACGCGCCCGTCTCGGCGTCCACGCCCGCCGCCTCGCCCAGCTGCGCGCGCAAGGCCGCGTCGCCCGGCGCGAGCTCGCGCAGCAGGTCCAGCGCGAAACCGCGCCACGTCGCCTCGAAGTCCAGCAGCGTGCCGTCCTTGTCGAACAGAATCCCTCGGATGCCCTGATGGCTCACGCGCGCCTCCCCGCCTCCCCGCCTCTCGCCCCTCGCGTCTTCCGTCGCCTCGCGCCCGCCTCGCGCGCCGTCGCCGCCCGCTGCATGGCCGCGCCCGCCCCGCTTGTCGAGAGGGCGGCCGCCCCGCCTCGCGCGCCGCCCCGCCCCCAGGCC
>JBCCPD010000441.1:0-3447 GCA_039025075.1 Pseudomonadota bacterium
ATGGGCCTCTGTACTGCGGCGTCCGTCGATTGCGACGCGTGCCGCTCGGGTCAAGGGCGCGACGGCCCAAGCCTCGGCGTCGACGACCGAGCCGACCGACGGCGTCCGAAGCTTGGCGGCTGGACCGCTTCAGCGCGCTTCGGGCGAAAGCTGGAAGGAGCGCGGCGGCTCGCCGACTTGCTGCCGCGGAGCAGGCGTTTGGCCGACTTCACCGCGCGGCTCCTATGGCCCCGGGGCTGTTGCGCGACGCGGTCGCTCGACGCTGCAAACGCGGACCGGCGGCCCCCAAGATCCGTCGTTTTCGCTCAAGCGCTGCGAAGCGTCCGCCCGTCTCGCCGGCTGCGCCGATGCGGAACGCGCCGAAGCTTGCGACCGAACCCAATGCCGTGGCCAGGTCGTTTGCGCGGCGCCTCAACCCTCGAAGAGCTCTGGACCCGTCGGTCCCAGCTTCGCAGGCTCCGCCGGCGCTGGACGCGGTCGAGGTCGACCGGCGGCTCGCCGAGACGTCGGCCTCCTGCCGCGCTGCAGGGCCGCGTCTTGCGGTTGGGTGGTCACGCAACGGCGATGCATCCTTGGCCGGCGCAGAGCTGCAGGAGGCCGCTCGTCCACGGGCGTCGAAGGCGGAAACCGCCGCTGAACGCCTCTAATAAGGTGGTTCCGCGGACTGGTCCTCGCCGGGGGACGCCCAGCGCGAGACCGCTTCGGCACGTCCGGAGACCCAGATGTCGGAAGACGAGCGCGCCGTCTCGGTCGACGCGCATCGCGGTCGTCAGGCCGACTTGGACCCAGGCCCGACCAAAGGCTGCGGCGACGCTCCCGGATCCGTGTCGGGCCCGCGGGCCGTCCACCGCAGGAATTCGACGCGGCCGCCGCCGCCGTAGACGGCCCCGGCGTGCGGCTGGGAACGATAGGGCCCGCAGCGGTTGCCGAGGGTTTTCTTCCCGACCTTGGGGCTATCGCCGATGATCCAGGCGCAGGTCTCATTCGGCTGCGCGGCGCTCCAGCGGGTTTGGCGCGGCTTCGCCTACGGCTAGCAAGGGCCGTTCGGACTCGGACTCGGATCAGGTCCCGAACGTTTTGCCTTCGCTGGTTTCGGTTTCGAGCTCGCTGGCAGGGTGCGCCTGCGAGCGCCGTTTCTTTCGGATACGGCTTGCGCTTGCCGCGAGGCGCGGAGCGCCACGCTCCGGCGCATGTTTTGCGATGCCTCCGCTGAGCGCGGCAGGATTGGAGCGCTGGGAGTCATCGCGTCGCTTCAAAAGCCCCGTTCGCGGGCCCCGGCGGCCTCGGGAAATCGAAACGCCGCCGCCCTGGCGGATCTCGCTCAGGGCGCGCCGCGTTCGAGCCGGCTTCGGCGTTCTCCGCGCGCGATCGCTAGCTGAGTCGCCTGGCAAAGGCGTCGCTTCGCCCAGAGCTTCGCCGGACGCATTTCATGCGCGTCGCCTCCCAAGGTTGCGGCGTTTGCAGGTCGCCGTCCTTGACGCTTTCCAACGCCCTCAGCCGCTGGGCGGCCCATGCGCCGCTTGGGTCCGCCCTGCGGCGGAGCTCGACGCTCGACGCGCGTTCCTTCGCCTGCTCCGGGATGATCGCCTTCGCCGGAGCCGAACCACGGCTCTTCGTCGGGAGGGTCCCAACCGCCGGCTGCGGTCGTGGGACCCGCAGGTTCGGGCCGGCCGGACACGGGTTCGCCCCGGCCCCTCCGCCAGACGTCGTCGCGCCGACCTAGTCGGCGTCGCGGCCGAAGCGGTGGGGCGGCCGGCGGAGGGCCTGGGCGATCTCACGGCGGGTGGCGGCGTCGAGACCGGCGGCGAACTGGGCGAAGGCGCCGTCGATCACGTCGCGGCCGGCGCGGCTGCGCAGGCGCGCCGCGGCCATGGCCTCGCGCAGCGCCTCGGGGTCGAGGATCTCGGCTTCCAGCGCCTGGGCCATTCGGACCCGCGACGCCATGCGGTCGCGGGCGATGACCTTCAGCTCGGGGCGGAGCCGGCGCAGGATCGCCTCGATCCGATCCTGCTCGGCGTCCGGCAGGCTTTTGTAGGCGGACCAGAGCGCGCGGCGATCGAAGCCGGCGGGAAGCTCGGAAGAATGGGGGCCCCAACGGCCCATCGCCGCCCCGACGGCCGCGCCGATCAGAAGCAGGTTGAGGCACAGCGAGGCGCCCAGCAGCCAGGCCGTCCAGCGTCGGCGACGGCGCGGGGCGGGATCGGGCGGCGGCGCGCCCTCGTCCGCAGAGCCGTCGGCGGAGATGTCTTCGCCGCCGGTCACGGGGTCGCCTCGGCCGGAAGGGAGAGGGCGAGATCGACCAGCTCCAGCGCCGGATCCTCGAGCAGGCCGAAGGGTCCGCCGGCGGAAGCGAACTGGGCGGGAGCGGCGTAGCCTAGGGCCAAGCCGACCAGGGCGGAGGCGGCGAAGGCCGCCGGCGGGGCGGAGCGGCGGACGGCGTCCAGCGGGGCCGCCCAGCGGCCGCGGCGGGGCGCGACCGGGCGAGGCGGCGCGGAACCGCCGGCCCGCAAGGCGGGAGGCGCCGGCAGGGCGCCGCGCCTGTCGGTCGAGCGCCCGACCTGCGCGACGATCGGCGCCGATGCCGGCGCCCACGTCGATGCGGCGGCCAGCGCATCGCGCGCCTGGGCCTGCATGGCTTCGAAAAGGGCCGGCGAGGGCGCGGGAGGCTCGGCGGCGAGCGCCCGCAGGGCGCGTTCCGCAGCGGCCTCGTCGATCCTGTTTCGCTCTTCGGTCATGGCATCCTCTTGGCGGCCTCGGCCGCGCTCAGGGTTTTGCACGCAGGGCGCGTCGGTCTCCGTCGGCCGGCGACGGCGCACGGGACTGCGGCATCTTCACAGTCCGAGCGCATCGCGCCGTCCCTCCAGCCGTTTGGCGAGGCCGCGGCGCCCGCGGGCCAGGAGGCTTTCCACCGCCTCGACGCTGAGGCCGAGCCGCTCGGCGATCTCAGGATTGCCGAGCTCGGCGAAATGGCGCAGCGCCAGGGCGGCGCGTTGGCGGTCCGGCAGATCCGCGAGCGCCGCGCGGAGGGCGTCGCGCCGTTCCAAAGCGGCGAGCGCGTCCAGCACGGCGGGCGCGTCGTCCTCCTGCTCCGGCGGATCCTCCCAAGACAGTCGGGCGCGGCGGCGCATGCGGTCGATGGCGAGGTTGGAGACGACGCGGTGCAGCCAGGTGGAGACGCGGGCCCGCCCGGCCGCCCAGGACGGCGCTTGGCGCCAAAGGCGCAGCATCGCCTCCTGCGCCACGTCCTCGGCCTCGGCCGGATCGCGCAGCATGGCTCGGGCGAGCGACAGGGCGCGCGGCGCATGGCGCGCGATCAGCGCGTCCGCCGCGGCCGCGTCTCCCCCCGCGACGCGGGCCATCAGCGCGTCGTCCTCCGACGGCCTGGTCATGGGCCGTCGGGCGGCGGCGGCCGCGGCAGACCGATGCTTTCAAGGAGCCCTCCCAGCC
>JBCCPD010000442.1:0-3421 GCA_039025075.1 Pseudomonadota bacterium
GCCCTCCACCTGCTCATGGGTCGCGGTGCGGGCCAGATACTTGCCGCCGTGCTTGGCCACGAGAGCGTTCGCCGGGCCGATATAGTCGGGGATCCAAGCGTCGTCGGTGGGCGTCACCGCCAGGATGGAATAGGCCGTCATGATCGGGCTCCTTGCGGACCGCTCAGGCGATGCGGGTCATTTCGTTGACGGTGAACGCGGTCACCGCGCCCTCGGTCGCGGCCATGTAGGCGGCGAGATGCGGCGCGTTCATATGGGCCTGCCACAGATCGCGGGTCTCCCAGGTCTCGTAGAAGACGAAGAACCCTGGCGACGAGTCGTCCACGTGCAGGTCGTAACGCAGGCAGCCGGCCTCGGCCCGGGTGACAGGCACGAGCTTTTCCAGCTCGGCTCGCACATGCGCTTCGCGGCCTTCGGCGGCCGTGATCTGCGCAAGGATCGTGAGGGGCATCGCGGATCTCCCATTTGACGCGGCGCGTTCGGGGGGGCATCTGAGCGCCAGCGAGCCTTGCCGCAAGAACGCACTTTTCGGGCCCATAGGCACATGATGGATACCGTGGACGCCGCCTCCGACCTCGCCCCGGCCCGCCGGTTCGAGCGCTACGACTGCTCCGCCGGCTGCCCCGTCGAGGCGGCGCTGGAGCAGATCGCGGGCAAGTGGAAGGGGCTGATCATCCACCACCTGCTCGACGGCACGCTGCGCTTCAACGAACTCTCCCGCCGGGTCGGGCCGGTCACCCAGCGCTCCCTCACCAAGCAGCTGCGGGAGCTGGAGGCGGACGGCATCGTGACCCGCCGGGTCCATGCGGAGGTTCCGCCGAAGGTGGAGTACAGCCTGACGGAGAAAGGCCTGGCCCTGCGCGGCGTGATCGCGGCCCTCGGCGACTGGGGCGCGGCGCATCCGCGCCGGGGACCCTAGACCGCCGTTTCCCTCCGGATCGGCCTCGCCGCGAGGCGCGGGGCGCGCGGCGGCGCGGAGGGCCGGGACTGGCGCCGCGGCGCGGGTCAAGCTATCTGCACGACCATGGCAAGGCCTCGCGCGAGAGGGCCAGGGAGGATCGGCGGATGAAAGCGGCGCAGGCCTATGGAACCGGGCTCGACGCCCTCGAGGTCGCCGAGATCGCGGAGCCGCCGGCGCCCGGGCCGCGGGAGCTGGGACTCGACGTGCTCGCCGCCACGATCAATCCCGCGGATCTGCTGCTGCTGGAGGGGCGCTACGGCACGCGCCCGCCGCCGCCCTTCATTCCGGGCGCGGAGGCGGTCTGCCGCGTGCGGGAGGTCGGGGCGGAGGTCGAGGGCTTCGCGGTCGGGGACCTGGCGATCCCCTTCGCTGGCCAGTGCTGGGCGGAGCGGATGACCGCCAAGGCCGGGGGCGTGGTGAAACTGCCGGCCGACGTGGATCTGGACCAGGCGGCGATGCTGAAGGCGAACCCGGCGACGGCTCTGGCGATGCTGGAGGATCTGGCGACGCTCTCGCCCGGGGACTGGGTGGCGCAGAACGCGGCGAACTCGGCCGTCGGGGTCAACGTTATCAAGATGGCCAAGGCGCTGGGGTTGAAGACCTACAACGTGGTTCGCCGCAAGGCCGCCGCGGCGCGGCTGAGAAAGCTGGGGGCCGACGAGGTGGCGGTGCAGGACGGCGGCGGGCGGCTGCCGGCGCCGCCCGAGGCGCCGAAGCTGGCGCTGGATGCCATCGGGGGGGCGGCGACGGACGCTCTGGCGGAGGTCACGGCGGACGGCGGCGCGGTGGTGAATTACGGGCTGCTGTCGGGGGAGCCCTGCCAGGTGGACCCCTATCACCTGGTGTTCCGCCGCATGACCTTGCGCGGGTTCTGGCTGGCGGATTGGTACGGCACGGCGTCTCGCGACGTTCTGGGCGCGCGCTATGCGCAGCTGACCGCGTGGCTGGCCGAGGGCGTCGTCGGCGCGCCGGTGCTGGCGCGCTATCCGCTGCATCGGGCGAAGGCGGCGGTGGACCATGCGTCGCGCGGGGGGCGCGACGGCAAGATCCTGCTGCTGAATCCCTCCCATCCCGACTACGACGAAGAGGACTGAGCGAGCCATGACCCAAGTCTACATCCTCGGCGCCCATTCCACGAAGTTCGGCAAGCGGCCCGGCGACAGCTTCCGGGACCTGGCGCGGGAGACATACGAGGGCGTGCTCGCCGATGCGGGGCTGGAGACCGGCGAGGACATCGAGTTCGCCTGGTTCGGCAATTGCGGCATGGGGACCTGGGGCCAGGCCTGCATCCGCGGGCAGACGGTCTTTACTCCCTTGGTGCGCGAGGGGCGGTTTCCGGAACGCGTGCCGATGATCAATGTGGAGGGCGGCTGCGCCACGGCGTCGATGGCGTTCAACGGGGCGTTCAAGGACGTGGCTTCGGGGGCGACGCAGGCGTCTTTGGCCATCGGGGTCGAGAAGACCTATGTGCAGGACGATCCTGGAAAAACTCAAGAAATCTTCGACGGGGGGATCGACCAGATCGACGTGGAGGAGTGGCACGAATACTACGCCCGCGCGGCGGCGGAGACGGGAAAAAACTTCAATCCCAAGGACGGCGGCGGGACGGTGTTCATGGACACCTACGCCATGCAGGCCGCCTACCACATGAAGCGCTGGGGGACGACGCAGGCGCAGATCGCGGCCGGGGCGTCGAAGAACCACTGGCATGGGAGCATGAACCCCAACGCCCAGTACCGCTTCGAGGTCTCGGTCGAGGAGGCGCTGGCGGACCGGCCGATCTCCTACCCGCTGACGCGGAGCATGTGCGCGCCGATCGGCGACGGGGCCGCGGCGGCGATCCTGGTGTCGGAGGATTTTTTGAAGGCCCAGCCGGAGGCGGTGCGGGCGCGGGCGATCCCGGTGCGGGCCAGCCAGCTGTCGGGCGGCAAGTATCGCGACTTCGACGAGCCCGGATTGAGCCTTTCTGCCGCCAAAAAAGCCTATCGGCAGGCGGGGCTGGAGCCCAAGGACATCGACTTGGCCGAGGTCCACGACGCGACCTCGTTCTGCGAGATCTACCAGGCGGAGATGATGGGGTTCTGCGAGGAAGGGCAGGGCGGAGCCTATGTCGAAAGCGGCGCCACGCGGCTCGGCGGCGAGCGGCCGATCAACCTTTCGGGCGGGCTGGTGAGCAAGGGCCACCCGGTGGGGGCCACGGGCCTGAGCATGATCCATGAGCTGGCGATCCAGCTGCGGCAGGAGGCGGGGGAGCGGCAGACGAAAAAGGCCGACTTCGCCCTGGCGGAGAACGGCGGCGGCGTCATCGGCTTCGACGAGGCCGCCTGCTCGGTGGTGATCCTGGAGGCGCCGCGGGGCTGAGGCGCCGCTGGGTTGAGGCTCCGGGGGGCGGCGCAGGTCCGGCCTGCGGGCGAGAGCTTGGCCGGCCTTCGGCCGGACAGGCCGCGACGCGCCTCCCGC
>JBCCPD010000443.1:0-3418 GCA_039025075.1 Pseudomonadota bacterium
CAGGCGCTATGATTTCTTATCAAGATCTTGCACCTCAGACGCCAAGTCTTTGCCATGCCTGATTGATTTCCAAAGCGCCCCTCAGGGGCCGCGAGCGTTTCTCCGCGTGGATCCCGCCGCGCGCCGCATCGGTCTCGCCCTTGACGTCCAGAGGCCAAGTGCCCCCTCGAAAAGGCCGCGCCGGGTCCTCGCCGGAGCGTCCCCGCCGGCCCAGCGCCCGCCTCGCCCTCCGGGGGGTCGCCGCAGCGCCGAAAGCGCGTTCCACGCACCTCGAACACCTGGCCAAAACCCGACGAAGCCAGCGGCCGCCCGCGCCAACCGCTCCAGCGCCCTCCCG
The DNA here is from genome assembly GCA_039025075.1 of Pseudomonadota bacterium. Classification (GTDB taxonomy): domain Bacteria; phylum Pseudomonadota; class Alphaproteobacteria; order Rhodobacterales; family Rhodobacteraceae; genus Albimonas. Next base: position 338 of record JBCCPD010000443.1, read on the forward strand.
GAAAAACCCCGCTTCCCCCCCCGCCTCAATCCTCCAGCTGCCGCGCCTCGGCCACCAGCAGAATGGGGATGCCGTCCCGGATCGGGTAGGCCAGCCGCGCGTGGCGGGAGATCAGCTCCTGCGCCTCGCGCTCATAGTCCAGCCGCGACTGGGTCACCGGGCAGACCAGGCTCTCCAGCATGCGCCGCTCGGCGTCGAGGCGCGGATCATGGCGCGGCCGGGTGCGCGGCGGGTCCGCCGCCGCCGGCCGCCCTTCATGGGCGCCGGCCTGCTCCGGTCCGCCGCCCGGGCCGGATATCGAGCCGGCGCCCGGCGCCTCGCCCTCGACCCCGCGGTCCGGCTCCTCCGCGCCCACCGCCCGGGCTCACTGCACCGGCGCGTCGCCGTCGCCCGCGGCGATGGCGAACTGCATCAGCGCCGCCAGGGTCTCCCGCCGCTCGACCAGCGTCGGCGCCTCCAGCAACGCCTGCTTCTCCTCCACCTCGAACGGGCACAGCATCGCCAGCGAGTTCACCAGCATTTCCGCATCCGCCTCGCGCAGCGTGTCCCAGTCCGAGCTCAGCTGGGCCACGGAAAAGAACCGCTTGAGCGTGTCCAGAAAGGCCTTGCGGTCGAACTCCGGGTCGTCCTCCTCGCGCCCCAGATCGCGGCCGAAGCTGCCCCAGTCCGCCTTCACCCGGCGATAGGGCGGAAAGCCGTCGATCTCCTCGGTCACCCGGAACCGCGACACGCCGGCCAGGGTGATCAGATAGCGCCCGTCCTCGGCCTCCGAGAACGCGATCACGCGCCCCGCGCAGCCGATCTGGCGCAGCTTGGGCGGCGCGTCGTCCCGGGCCTCGAAGGGCTGGATCATGCCGATCAGCCGGTGGTCGGTCTTCAGCGCATCGTCCAGCATCGCCAGATAGCGCGGCTCGAAGATGTTCAGGGGCAGCCGGCCCCGCGGCAGCAGCAGCGCGCCGGGCAGCGGAAACACCGGAATGGTCTCCGGCAGGTCGGACAGGGAAAAACGCCGGGCCATGGGTCAGGCGAAGATCATGGAGCCGAGGCGCCGGCGCCCCTTGCCCACCAGCGGGTCCTTGGGCCCGAGGCTCTCGAACAGCGTCGTCAGCTGCTCCTTCGCCGCGCCCTCGCCCCATTCGCGGTCCCGCCGGAACAGCTCCAGCAGCTGCTCGATGGCCTCTTCGTTGTCGCCCGCGGCCATCAGCGCCTTGGCGTAGTCGAGCCGCGCCTGGTGGTCGTCCGGCGCCGCGTCCGAGGCCGCCTTCAGCCCCGCCAGCTCGCCGGAAACGCCCGAGGCCATCTCCGCCATCTCGATCTGCGCGCGCGCCTGGGCGATGGCGGCGTCCTGCACCTTGGCGGGGTGCACCAGCTCCAGCACCGCCTTGGCCTGCTCCAGCTGGCCGAGCGCCACATAGGCCCGCGCCAACCCTCCCAACGCGGGCAGGTTCTCCTTGTCCTGCTCGACGATGGCCGCGAAGATCTGCTGGGCGTCCTCGGCGGCGCCCTGCTCCAGCATCTGCTCGGCCTGGGCGATGTAGTCGGCGATGGTCTCCCCGCCGCCCGCGCCCACGACCCGGTCGATGAAGGCCTTCAGCTCGCTCGCCGGCACGGCGCCCTGGAACCCGTCCACCGGCTGCCCGTCGACGAAGGCGTAGATCGTGGGGATCGACTGGATCCGCAGCTGGCCGGCGACCATCTGGTTCTCGTCGACATTGACCTTGGCGAGCTTCACCTTGCCGCCCGCCGCCTGCACCGCGGCCTCCAGCGCCGGGGTCAGCTGCTTGCAGGGCCCGCACCAGGGCGCCCAGAAATCCACGATCACCGGCGTCTCACGCGACGCCTCCACCACGTCCTGCATGAACGTCGCTTCCGAGACGTCCTTGATGAGGTCCGCGCCCCCGGGCGCCGCCTGGCCCGCGCCGAGTTCCAGCATGTCCGCGCTCTCTTTTCTTTTTCGGTCCGGTCTTTTTCGGTCCGGTCTTCTTCGGTCCGTCTCTTCGGTGGTGTCGATCCCGCCGGTCCGGCCCTCCGCCGTCCGACGGTTCCAGCCGTCCGCCCGCCCTGTACGCCCGTCCTGTCCGCCCGCCTAACCTCGGCAGCGCCGTCGCTCAGGCCCGCGCCTGCGCCTCCAGCGCGTCGAAGTCGATCTCCAGCGCCTCGTGGCCGGTTTCCGCGAAGACCCGTCGAAGATCACGGGTCGATATAGCCACCGTCGCCTCGTTGTGCAGGGGGTGGCAGTTGATAATCCGCTCCGCGAAAAGCTGCGCGTCGATCGCCAGCCGCACCTGACGCTCCGGATCGTTGAGCACGGCGAGCGGCGTCACCGCCCCGGGCCTCACCCCCAGACGCGCCGCCAGATCCGCCTCTCCGGCGAAGCTGAAGCTCCGCGCGCCGCAGGCGCGGGCCAGATCCTTCATGCGCACCGCCCGGCGCTCCTCGCAGGTCACCAGCCAGAAGCCGCGCTTCTTCTCCTTGAGGAAAAGGTTCTTGCAATGGGCTCCCGGCAGCGCCCCGCGCAGGGCGCGGCTGTCCTCCACCGTGAACAGCGGCGGATGCCGCTGCAGATCGCATCCCACGCCCAGCGCCTCCAGCCGCGCCAGCAGCGCGGCCTCCGCCTCCAGCGGGTCGGGCAGGGCCGGGATCGTCGGGTCGCTCGCATCCGTCATGGCGCGCACCAAGCCCTCCGCGCGCCTTGCGTCAACCCCCGCCCGGCCCCGCCCGCGCCGGCCCTCGTTGTTCAACCGGGTCCGATGCGCTACGGGGGAACCGAACCCTCCGGGAGAGATCGACTTGCGATACGTTTCCACCCGCGGCCAGGCGCCCGAGCTCGATTTCGAGGGCGTCATGCTCGCCGGGCTGGCCCGCGACGGCGGCCTCTACGTCCCCGCCGCCTGGCCGCGCTTCACGCCGAGGGAGATGGCCGACCTCGCCGGCCTGCCCTACGAGGAAGCCGCCTTCCGCGTCATGCTCACCTACATCGGCGACGCCTTCGCGCCCGATGACTTCTCCGCCATGCTCGAGCGGGCCTACGCCCCCTTCGGCCTCGCCGCCCGCGCCCCCCTCGTGCAGATCGGCGACAAC
>JBCCPD010000444.1:0-3411 GCA_039025075.1 Pseudomonadota bacterium
ACCGGCGGTGCATTGCAACCCGCTGGGACAAGCTCGCCGTCGACCGCCACGCCGCCGCATGCATCGCGGCAACCGTCGCATGCCGATGATGAGCCCCGAACCCAAGGCTTTTCGGGTGCTGACAGCATGGCGTCGGGGAGCCTCCCGAGGTCCGAGACGTGGGTCGCCCTTGAGGTGGGCGAAGGAGGCCGGCCTTCGTGACCCAGCCTCGGCGCTTGCGTCTCGGACAGCGGGTGATCGATGCGGGCCTGGGCCGTCGAGCTGCCGCGGCGCGTTTCCGCATCGCGCTTTCGGCGGCGGCGACGTGGGATCGGGTCTGGCGCGACATCGGATCGGTCGTTCCGAAGGCCCAGGGAGGCGACGCGCGATCAGGCTGGATCGAAGCGCTCGGCATGGCGATCCCGGTGATGGCGGAAAAGCCGCCGGACATCACGCGGGTCGCGCTGGTCGAACGTCTGGAGCGCGAAAACGGCGCGCGGTTCGCGCCGGCCGCCGTGCATCGCGTCCTCCGTCGGCATGGTGGGTCGATGAAGAAAGGCCGGCTCACGCCGGTGGGGGGACCGAGCGGGCGTCGCCGCGGCGCGCGCCGCGTGGTTTGCGGCTTAGACGGATCTCGGTCGCGAACGCCTGGTCTTCGTCCCTTTTCGGCGATGCAGGCATCGCCTGGCAGGAAATGGGTTTTCGGCGGCCCGATCCACGGCGACGGTTCTTTCGTCTGCGTGCGGCAGGTTCCGGTTCCGTCTCTGAGTGACGGCGACGTGGTCGTCATCGAGACCCTAGGCGGCCACGCGGGCGCGGCGGTCCGAGAGACCATCGAGGCCGTGGGCTCGAGCCTGCGTTGTCTTCCGCTCTGCAGCCCCGACTTCGCTGCGATCGCGAACGCCTTCGCCAAGCTGAAGGCGCTCGTTCGAAGAACTGCCGAGCGCGCCCGCGATGCGCTGCGGGCCGCCGTCGGCGCCACGCTCGACGCCTTCGCGCCCGACGCGTGTCGAAACCGCGTCTCCGCGGCGGGGTGCGAGCCAGAGCGATCGGAGCGATGGGCGAGCGGAGTCGCAGCACGGGTCCGGGCTCGCGACCCAGCCACGCTCTGCGCGGCTGGGCTCTGAGGCTCGGTCGGATTCGGCGTTGACCGCCGGCGGGCGACTCGGCGGACTCTCGGGCATGGCCCCTTGCGGGTCTTCCGCAGCAAAAAAAGCGTGCTTTCTCAGAGCTGGAACCGACGTCTGCCGCTCCGGGCGCCCGCGCGGACGCGCGCGAGGCGAGGGGGCTCGATGCCCCCGAGCCGAGGTCCCCCGAGCGGCGCGCTCAGGCGAACTGGCGGGCGTGGCGACGGAGGACCTCTTCCAGGTCGTCGGCGAAGCTGAGGGGGACGAGGAGGTCGAAGCCGTCGGGCGCTCGGCGAAGCGCGACCTGGGCGTGGCGCCAGCCGGCCGCGGCGATGGCGTCGGCCGGGAAGGCGGCCGGGCGCAGGTCCAGGGGGACGGCGCGGGCCAGCAGGTCGGCGGCGCGGGGCCCGTCGAGGCGGAGGGTCGCGAGGCCGGGGCCGATCTCCGACAGGGCGCCGTCTTCGGGGGCGACGAAGGGGGCGGCGTCGCCGTCCGGTCCGTCGAAGAGCCACAGCGTCGTCGGGGCGAGACGGGCGAGCTGGAGGCGCGCGCCCGGCGCTGAGACCAAGCGGCCCGGGGCGGGCATGGCGACGCGCAGCTCGGCGCAGAGGGCGGCGGCGGCGCGGGCGAAGCGGTCGGGCCAGAAGGCGATGCGGCGCAGGCGCGGGCCGGGGCGCCGGGCGATGCGGACGCCGGGGGCGGAGATGGGCCCGGGGCTCGGTTCGGGGCCGCGCGGAGGGGGGGCGCCGTCAGCCACGCAGCCGCTCCCCGTCGGGATCGACGAAATGGGGGGAGACGACGCGCAAGGGGGTTTCCGCGCGGGCGATGGGGTCCTTGGCGACGACCACGCGGCCCTCCCATTCGGCGAGGCCTCCGGCGACGAAGCCGAGGGCGATGCGGCGGCCGCGGGCCGGGCTGTCGGCGATGGAGGCGACGTGGCCGAGGCCGTGGCCCTGCCGATGGCCTGGGGGCGCGAGGACCGCGCCGGCCATGAAGGCGGCCTCCGCGTCGGTCGGCTCCAGCCCCACCAGGGAGGGCCGGGCGGGGTCGGTCAGGCCGGGGCGGCCGGCGAGGGCCTGGCCGAGGAAGGCCTTTTTCTTCGACATCATCCGCGGCAGGCCGAGATCGGCGAGGGTCATGCGGCCGTCGATCTCGCGGCCCGTGACGTGGCCTTTTTCGACGCGGAGGATGTCCAGGGCTTCGAGGCCGTAGGGGCCGCCGCGCTCGGCTTGGGCGGCGGCCGAAAGCCCCTCCCAGAGCCCTTCGGCGTCCGAGGGGCGGACGTAGATCTCGTAGGCGAGCTCGCCGGAGAAGGAGATGCGGGCGATCTTCGCTTGGGCGCCGCAGACCTCGGCCGACGCGAGGCCCATGAAGGGGAGGGCGGCGTCTGAGACGTCGGCGGAGGTCGCGCGGGCGAGGGCGGCGCGGGCGCGGGGGCCGGCGAGGGCGAGGGCGGCCCAGGCCTCGGTCTCGCAGGCGATGTCGACGCGGAGGTCCGGCCAACGGGCGGCCCAGAGCTCCAGGTGGTCGTGGACGCCGGCGGCGTGGGCGGTGGTGGCGGTGACCAGGAAATCGGTCTCGGACCAGCGCCAGACGGCGCCGTCGTCGTAGGCGACGCCGTCCTCGCGCAGCATGAAGCCGTAGCGCGCCTTGCCGGGCGGCAGGGTCGACATGAGGTTCGAGTAGATCCGGTCGAGGAAGGCGGCGGCGTCGGGGCCCTGGACGCGCAGTTTTCCCAAGGTGGAGACGTCGCAGAGGCCGACCGTGTCGCGGACCATGGCCGCCTCGCGGCGGGAGGCGGCGGCGAGGCCCTCGCCGCGGCGCGGAAAATACCACGCGCGCTTCCAGAGGCCGGCGTCGACGAAGACGGCGCCGGCGGCCTCGGCGGCGCCGTGGAAGGGGGTGCGGCGCACGGGCTCCCACATCGGCCCGCCCTCGGCGCCGGCGAAGATGCCCAAGGAGACGGGGGCGTAGGGCGGGCGGAAGGTGGTGGTTCCGACGGCCTCGGGCGTCTCGCCGCGGGCTTGGGCGAGGAGGGCCATGCCGACGACGCCTGAGGTTTTCCCTTGGTCGGGCGCCATGCCCAGCGTGGTGTAGCGCTTGGCGTGCTCGACGCTCTCATAGCCTTCGCGCTGGGCCAGGCGCAGGTCCTCGGCGGTGACGTCGTTGGCCAGATCGACGAAGCCCTTGAGCTTGCGGCCCTCGACGCGGACCTCCCAGATCGGATCGAGAGGGGTGTCCCAGCCGCCGGGGGCGGGGGGCGCGAGGCGGCGGCGGGCGGTGGCGCCGAGGGCGCGGGCGGCCT
>JBCCPD010000445.1:0-3392 GCA_039025075.1 Pseudomonadota bacterium
GGAATTTCTCGACCAAGCTGTGGAACGCGGCGCGGTTCGGGGAGCTGAACGAGTGCACGCCGGTCGAGGGGTTCGATCCGGCCTCGGTTTCGCAGCCGCTGAACCGCTGGATCGTGGGGGAGACGGGTCGGCTGCGCGCGGCGGTCGATGCGGCGCTGGAGGGCTATCGGTTCAACGACGCGGCCTCGGCGCTCTATGGCGATGTCTGGGGGGTGTTCTGCGACTGGTACGTGGAGCTGTCGAAGCCGCTGCTGTCGGGCGAGGACGCGGCGGCGCGGGACGAGACGCGGGCGGCGCTGGCCTGGGCGCTCGATGCGCGGCTGAAGCTGCTGCACCCCTTCATGCCGTTCGTGACCGAGGCGCTCTGGGAGCAGCGGGCGGCGCGGCCGGCGATGCTGGCGGTGACCGACTGGCCGGAGATCGGGCCTGAGGCGGCGGACGCGGCGGCGGATGCGGAGATCGGGCGCGTCACCGGGCTTATCGAAGCGATCCGCTCGGTGCGGGCGGAGATGAACGTGCCGCCCTCGGCCAAGCTGCCGCTGGTGCTGACCGAGGGGGGCGCGGCGCTTGAGGCGGCGATCCGGGAGGCGCTCCCGCTGGTGGAGCGGCTGGCGCGGGTCGAGGGGTTCGAGGTCGGCGAGGCGCCGAAGGGCTCGGTGACCGTGCCGCTGGAGGGCGGGGCGGCGGCGCTTCCTCTGGCCGGCGTGGTGGACGGGGCGAAGGAGAAGGCGCGGCTCGAAAAGGCTCTGGCGAAGGTGGAGAAAGAGGCCGGGGGCCTCGTCCGCAAGCTGGAGAACCCGGGGTTCCTGGCCAAGGCGCCGGAGGAGGTCGTGGAAGAAAACCGCGAGCGGCTGGAGGCGGCGCGGGAGGAGGCGACGCGCCTCAAGGCCGCGGCGGAGCGGGCGGCGGCGCTGGTCTGAGCGCGACCGCCCGGCGGAGCGCTGCGCGCGCGTGAACGCCGGCGCCCCCCCTCCCTGTCCCTCCCCCGGACGGGGGGAGGGGACCCCAACGGAGCGGGCGGTCTTCTGGGCCGGAGGCCTGGGAAAGTGGAAGGCGTGGTGGATGTGCAAGCTTGCACACTATGTCAAGTGCCTGAAAAGAAAATTACATTCAGTATTTTGATTGCGTGAGCGTGCACGCGCGTGATCGGATTGCGGGCGCGCCCTGCGTCACCGCTCGTCCCGCGCCGCCAGCAGCTTGTCGACGAGGCGGCCGAAGGTCTCGGCCTCCTGCGGGGTGAGCGGCGACAGGGCCTCGCGCTCGGCGGCGAGGGCGAGAGGGATGAGGTCGTCCATCAGGGCCCGGCCCGCCGGGGTCAGAGAGAGGGCGACGAGGCGGCGGTCGCCGGCGCCCTCCGCCCGGTGGATCAGACCGGCGGCGGCGAGGCGCTGGGCGGCGCGGGTGATGCGGGGCTTTTCGAGGTCCACGCGGCGGTGGATTTCGCGCACGCTGACCGCTTCCTGCTGGCTGAGATGCGCCAGCACCCGCCATTCGGCGAGGCCGAGGCCGTGGCGGGCGCCGTAGACCTCCGCCAATTCCGCGCTGACGGCGGCAGAGAGGCGGGCGAGCCGGTAGGGCAGGAACGCGGCGAGGTCGAAGGCGGGACCGCCCCGGGCCGCGCCCCGAGGCGCCCCCGGCGCGACGTCCGCCGCGAGCGCCGGCGCCGAGCCGGGCGAAGGGGGCTCGACGCCCCCGTCGAACGGAGCCTGCGGAACGTCGGAAGAGGCGCGCGGGGTTGACTTCATTGCATCGGAAACGAAACTCGATGGGAAGCGCGCCGTCAACGGCCTGGCCTAAGCGCCAGGCTGCGCCGCGCCGTCTGGGAGGACGCCATGAACAAGCCGTCGACGCCCGAGGCCGATCCGGCCGAGAGCGCCTTCGCCAGGCCCCTCGCGCCTGCGCCGGGCTATATGCCCGGCTTCGGCAACGACTTCGAGACGGAGGCCCTGCCGGGCGCGCTGCCGCAGGGGCGCAACTCGCCGCAGAAGGTGAATTACGGGCTATATGCCGAACAGCTCTCGGGCACGCCCTTCACCGCGCCGCGGGGGCAGAACGAGCGGACCTGGTGCTACCGCATCCGCCCGTCGGTCAAGCATACGGGGCGCTTTGCGCGGATCGATCTGCCCTATTTCAAGTCGGCGCCCTGCATCGAGGACCATATCCAGTCGCTGGGCCAATACCGCTGGGATCCGGTGGAGATCCCCGGCGAGGACCTGACCTTCCTCACCGGCATGCGCACCATGACCACGGCGGGGGACGTGAACACGCAGGTGGGGCTCGCCGTCCACTACTACCTCGTCACCGCCCCCATGCAGGACGAGTATTTTTACTCGGCCGACAGCGAGTTCCTGATCGTGCCGCAGTCGGGGGGGCTCGAGATCTTCACCGAGCTGGGGCGCATGGAGGTCCGGCCGCTGGAGATCGCCATCGTGCCGCGGGGGATGGTGTTCCGCGTCAGGCCGCTGGACGGGCCGGCGCGGGGGTTCGTCTGCGAGAACTACGGCGCCAAGTTCGACCTGCCGAGCCGCGGGCCCATCGGGGCCAACTGCCTGGCCAATCCGCGGGACTTCAAGACGCCGATGGCGGCCTATGAGGACGTGGAGCGGCCCTCGCGCCTGATCGTCAAATGGTGCGGGCAGTTCCATGCCACCGAGATCGGGCACTCGCCGCTGGACGTGGTCGCCTGGCACGGCAATTACGCGCCCTGCAAATACGACCTCAGGACCTATTCTCCGGTCGGGGCGATCCTGTTCGACCACCCGGACCCGAGCATCTTCACGGTGCTGACGGCGCCTTCGGGCGTGGAGGGGACGGCGAACATCGACTTCGTGATCTTCCCGCCGCGCTGGGGCGTCGCCGAGAACACGTTCCGGCCGCCCTGGTACCACAAGAACATCATGTCCGAGTTCATGGGCAACATCCTGGGCCAGTACGACGCCAAGCCCCAGGGCTTCGTGCCCGGGGGCATGTCCTTGCACAACATGATGCTGCCGCACGGGCCGGACGCGGAGGCGTTCGAGAAAGCGTCGTCGGTGGAGCTGAAGCCCCACAAGCTCGACGAGACCATGGCCTTCATGTTCGAGACCCGGTTCCCGCAGCACCTGACGGCCTTCGCGGCCCATGAGGCGCCTCTGCAGGACGACTACGTGGAGTGCTGGACGGATCTGGCCAAGAAATTCGACGGCACGCCGGGGCTGAAGTAGCGGCATGGATGTCGGGCTGCTGCCGATCCTGGGCGTCATCGGCGTGCTGGCCGCGCTGATCGTTCGCGCGCGTCTGAGCCGGGGGCGACGGACGGCGGCCGAGATCGCCAAGGCGCGGCGGCTCGAGGCGCTGCGGCGGGTCCGAGGCGGAAGCGACGCCGGCGGAACCGCCGGCGACATGGGCGGCGA
>JBCCPD010000446.1:0-3388 GCA_039025075.1 Pseudomonadota bacterium
GAACGTGCGCGTCTACTATGAGGACGTCGACATGGCCGGGGTCGTCTACTACGCCAACTACCTGCGGTTCTATGAGCGCGGGCGGACCGAGGCGCTCAGGGCCTTCGGGGTCGATCAGATGAAGATGCGGGACGAGCAGAAACTCGTTTTCGTGGTCACGCGGCTCAATTGCGACTTCCTCGGGCCGGCGCGGTTCAACGACCTGCTGGAGATCCAGACGGAAATCACGGCCGTGCGGGGCGCCTCGCTCGACATCGCCCAGGCGGTGCTCTGCCAGGACGCGGTGCTGAACCGGGCCAAGGTGACGTGCGCGTGCATGGACGTCTCTCAGAGCGCCGGGGGGCGGCCGGCGCGGCTGTCGGAGGAGCTGCGGACGCGGCTCGCCCGGTCGGCGGCGGCCTGAGGGGGCGCGCGAAGGCGCGAAGACCGCGCCGCGATGGCGCCGCATTTCCGCCGCGGTCCTGTTTCACCGCTCCGATTTGACGTATATTGCAACGCACGGGCCGCGCAGCGGCCCAAGGCGGCGACCCCGACCGGCACGGCCTCGCGAAAGAGGGCCGAGGGCTGGAGAGGCCGGGGGCCGACAGGCGGAACGCGGGCGGGACGAAGGACGAGCGGCCATGGAGCCTGAGGCGGTGGCGGGCGCGCTGGAGGCGGGGCGCGAGTTGGATTTCTCCGTGCTGGCGCTGTTCTGGCGCGCGACGCTGCTGGGACAGGTGGCGATGGGCGCGTTGGTGCTGGCGAGCCTGTGGTCCTGGGCGGTGATCGCCGCGAAGGAGCTGCGGTTCCGGCGCGCGCGGGGCGAGGCGGAGCTGTTCGAGGCGGCGTTCTGGTCCGGCCAACCGCTCGACGAGCTGCATGAGCGGCTGGGGCAGAGGCCCCGCTCGGCGCTGGAGCGGGTTTTTGCAGCCGGCATGGGCGAGTGGCGCAAATCCCATGCGGCCGGGGGACGGCTGATCCCAGGCGCAGAGGATCGGATCGAGCGGGCCATGGCGGTGACGATCCAGCGCGAGGCCGAAAGCCTCGAGAGCCGGCTGAACGTGCTGGCCACCACGGGCGCCATCGCGCCTTTCATCGGGCTCTTCGGCACGGTCTGGGGCGTTAAGGCGGCCTTCGAGGACATCGCCCTCCAGGAGAACACCAATCTGGTGGTGGTCGCCCCGGGCATCGCCGAGGCGCTGCTGAGCACCGCCATCGGCCTGCTGGCGGCGATCCCGGCGGTGATCTTCTACAACAAGCTGTCGGCCGACGCGGACCGGCTGACCGGGCGGATGGAGGCGTTCGGCGACGAGTTCGGCACCATCCTCAACCGCCAGATGCTGAAGGCGGAGGGCTGAGCCATGGCCATGGGCGTCGCCCGCCGCCGCGCCGTGTCGCGGCGCGCCCGCCGCGGGGGGCGGGGGCGCGGGCCGGTGGCGGAGATCAACGTCACGCCCTTGGTGGACGTGGCGCTGGTGCTGCTGATCATCTTCATGGTGGCGGCGCCGCTCCTGACCACGGGCGTGCCTTTGCAGCTGCCGGAGACCTCGGCGGACGCTCTGCCGACGCCGGAAGAGGCGCCGCTGACCGTGCAGATCGACGCGGAGGGCGTGGTCTACATCCAGGACGAGCCGATCCCGCCTGGGAACCTTTCGGCGCGCCTGACCGCCATCGCGCAGGAGCGGGGGGAGGATCAGGTCTATCTGCGGGCCGACGCCTCGCTGGACTACGGGCGGGTGATGTCGGTGATGGGCGCGCTGAAGGACGGCGGGTTCCGCTCGGTCTCTCTGGTGACGGATCCGCTGCCGGCGGAGGACCGGCCGTGAGGGGGCGCAGGTGAGGAACCTTTCGGCGGAGCGCCGCCGCGCCGCGCGCGCGGGCGACGAACGGGAGGCGCGATCCGGCCTTCTCATCGCCGCCGCCCTGCATGCCGGGGTGATCGTCGCCGCGATTTTCGGCGGGCCCATCTTCTCCTCGGACGAGGCGCAAGCGATCCGCATCGCGCAGGTGGACCTGGTGTCGGGGGCGAGCTTCGACGCCATGATCTCGTCCGCGCCCGAAGGGCCGCGGGGGGATCTGCCGAGCCTGGCGCCGCCGTCCGAGGGACCGGAGAGCCCGGCGCCGGAGGCCCTCGCGCCTGAGGCGCCTCAGCGGACGGACGTCGCGCCCGCGGCGGCGCCGGAGCGCAGCGAGCCGGTGGCGGCCGACGCCTCGGCCCCGCCGCCGCAGGACCGGCCGGACATCGCCCCGGCGCGTCCGGAAGCGCCGCCGACGCCCGACGCGCCGCTCTCGCCCACGCAGGGGATCGTGGCCCAGGGCGTGCCTCTGCCCGCCGGGCCGGACCGGCCCGACACGCCGCAGCGGGACGCGCCCGTGCCGGTGGAGACCGCGCCGCCGCGGGACATCGACCGGGTGGCGCCGTCGCCTACGCCGCCCTCGCCGCTGGTGGCGCAGGCGGACGATCCGGTTCCCGCCGTCTCCCCCGACGCCGCCGAGGCGCCGGAGACGCCGACGCCCCCGGACCAGCCCCCCGCCGCGCCCGAGGCCGCGACCACGCAGATCGTGACCGAGGCCGACGAGACCTCGGAGCGGGACGCGCCGGCGCCCGTCGCCTCGGCCCTGCCGGTGGGCCGGCCAGACGTGATCCCACCCGAAGCCGCGCCCGACACGCCTGAACTGGAGAGTCCGCCGACGGAGGTCACCGCGGCGCAACCGGAGCCGGCAGAGACGCCTCAGGCGCCCGCCCAGCCGGCCGCCCCTTCGGCCCCGGCGCAAGCCACCAACGCGCCGCTCGGCCCGCAGCTGACCCGGGGCCAGGTGGAGGGCGTCAAGCTGGGCATTCAAAGGTTCTGGCGGATCAACATGCTGCAGAACCTGCCGAACTATGAGGAGCTGGTGGTGACCTTGCAGGTGCGGCTCGGCCCCGACGGCAAAATGCAGAGCCAACCCCGTCTCGTGCGTCCCGCCGGCGCCGCCGACGCCCGCTGGCAGCGCGCCGTGCAATTCGCCAGCCGCGCCCTCTCGCGCGCCGCCCAAGGCGGGTTCGATCTTCCCTCGGAAAGCTATGGACGCTGGCGCACGATCGAGGTGACCTTCAATCCCGGCAGCGGATTGCAGTTCAGAGGAGGGACCTGATGTCGCTGAAACATCTCGCGGCGGCGGCTTTGACTGCGGCCCTGGCGACGCTGGGCCCCGCGCCCGCCGCGGCGCAGGAGCCGCTGCGCATCGAGATCACCGAGGGCGTGATCGAGCCGATGCCCATCGCGCTGCCGCGCATCCAGGCGAGCCCCGACGCCGCGGTGCTGGCCGAGGAAGTGCGCAACGTCGTGATCTCCGACCTCTCGGGCTCGGGCCTTTTCCGGATCATCGACGAGGCCGCCTACCTGTCGGACGGCGGATCGGTCGACGC
>JBCCPD010000447.1:0-3376 GCA_039025075.1 Pseudomonadota bacterium
GAGCCGCGCAGGCGCTCAAGTATTCAAAATAGTGAGTGTGACAGCGATATCAGTAATTTGAGAGGGTGCTCAAGCTTGAGCACCCTTGAGCGGCGCCTCACCCCCGGCCGAAGCTCGCCAGCCAGTCCCGCATCGCCCGGTGATGGATCGCCAGCGAGCGCTCCACCGCCGGCAGGGCCTCCGCCGGCGCGGTCCACTGGGCGATCGAGCCCGGCACGGCGACCGGCCGCCCCAGCGCCGCCCCCAGCATCCGCCCCATCTGAAGCGTGCAGGGGAACGCCAGATGGGCGTAGGTCGGACCGCGCCCAGGGACCTCCGGCGCGCCGGGCAGCAGAGCCTCCAACCGCCCCAGCGCCGCCTCGACGCCCGCCGCCGCGCCCTCGATCTCCGCCTCGGATGCCTCCCGCTTCACCAGCGGAAAGAACGCCCGGATCGCAGCCTCGACCCGCGCATCATGGAATCCCAGCAGCGCCCGCATCCGCGCCCGCCCCATCGGGTCTTCGGGCCGCAACGCCGGCTCCGGCGCCACGTCCTCCAGCCACTCGCAGATCGCGTTCGACTCGTGCAGCGCCGCCCCGTCCACGGTCAGCCCCGGCACCGAGCCCGCCGGCACGATCGCCCGATAGGCCGGCGACCCGTAGCCCCCCGCCGGCTCCCGCTCCTCGTAATCGAGCTCCTTGACGTCCAGAGCGATCCGCACCTTCGCCACGAAGGCCGAGACCTTCACGCCGTAAAGCACGACCTCCATGTCCGCGCTCACGCTCCTCGCGCCGGATTGGCGGGGTCGAGCCGCCCGGCCAGATCCTTCAGCTTCGGCGCGCCCAGCTGGGTCATCACGTTGGCCAGCTCCTCCTGGATCAGGCGCATGGCATGGGCGGCTCCGGCCTCGCCATAGGCCATCACGCCGTACATCATCGCTCGGCCCAGGAAGACGAAGTCCGCGCCCAACGCCACCGCGCGAGCCACGTCGTGACCGTCGCGCACGCCGCTGTCCATGACCACCTTCGCGTGGCCGCCGACCGCCTCGACCACCTGCGGCAGCGCCTCGATCGACGGCTTGACGAAGTCGATCTGGCGGGCCCCGTGGTTCGACACCCAGATCCCGTCGGCCCCCAGCTCCACCGCACGTCGCGCGTCCTCGGGGTCCATGACGCCCTTGACCAGCAGCTTGCCCTTCCACCGATCGCGGATCTCGCCGAACAGCTCCGGCGTCACCGCCACGGCCAGCTCCTTGCCCACGAAGGCGCCGAAATTGGCCAGATCCTCCTTGGAGGCGTAGCGCCGCAGATTCGACACCGAGGGGATGCCCCGCTCCAAGGTCGCCTTCAGCCAGGCCGGCCGCATCAGCACCCGCGCCACCATCGCTGGCGTCATGCGCGGCGGCATGCCCACGCCCGCCTTCCTCTGCCGCTCCCGCCGAGAGGCGGCGGGAACGTCGACGGTCACCGTCATCACCTCGGCCCCCGCCTGCGCCGCCCGGTCGATCAGATCGGCGCGCATGTTGGGATTGGTGGGGGTGTAGAGCTGGAACCAGAAGCTCTCGGCGGCCTCAGGCCCCACCTTCTCCAGGTCCTCCCCCGCGACGGTGGAGAGGGTGTAGGGCAGGTTCGCGGCTTTCGCGGCGCGGGCCAGCATCAGCTCCGCCCCCGGCCACATCAGGCTCTGCACCCCGACGGGCGCCACGCCGAAGGGCGCGTCCCAGACCCGGCCGAAGAGCTCCCGCGAGGTATCGGGCTCGGAGGCGTCGACGAAGAACCGCGGCACCATGCGCACCGCCTTCATCGCCGCCCGGTTGGCGGCAACGCCGGTCTCGAGCCCCGTGCCGCTGTCGAGATATTCCCAGGCCACGTGGGGCGCGCGGGCGCGGGCCCGGCGGCGCAGATCCTCGATCGAGGGCGCGGCGTCCATCAAGTCCATGAAACGATCCTCCCGGCGCTCAGGTATGGCGCGGGCGCGCCGAGGCGGCAAGGCGACGCGACGCGCGGACCCAAGCGTCCGCCTAAAGAAACAGCGGCAGGAGCAGCGGCGCCAGCAACGCCGTCAGCAGCGCGTTCAGCCCCATCCCGAGGCCCGCGAAAGCCCCCGCGGCCCGCCCGTCCTGAAAGGCGCGGGCGGCGCCTATGCCATGGGCGGCGACGCCCAAGGCGAAGCCGCGGGCCCGGGGCGCCTTCACTCGCGCCGCGCTCAGCGTCGCGGGGCCCAGCACCGCGCCGATCATGCCGGTCAGGATCACCAGCACCGCCGTCAGGGTCGGCGATCCGCCCAGCCGCTCCGCCACGCCCATGGCCACCGGCGCGGTCGCCGACTTGGGGGCGAGCGCCGTCAGCGCTTCCACGCTTCCGCCCAAAGCCGCGCCGACGCCCAGCGCCACCGTCACCGCGACCAACGAGCCCACGAGCAGGGCGCAGATCAGCGGCACGGCCGACTTCGCGGCACGCCGGCGTTCGTCCAGGATCGGCAGGGCCAGCGCCACCGTCGCGGGGCCGAGCATGAAATGAACGAACTGCGCGCCTTCGAAATAGGTTTCGTAGGAAGTTCCGGTCAGCGCCAGGGCCCCGGCCAGGAGCGCGACCGACATAGCCACCGGATGGGCCAGCGGAGCCCGGTTCAGCCGGGCCGACAAGGCGTCGGCCAGAAGAAAGGCGACCAGCGTCGCCGTCAGCCACAGCAGCGGCCCTTCGGAAAGATAGGCCCAGATCTCGGTGATTTCGGTCATGCGCCGTCCTCCGCGTCCGCGCGATCGCCGGCGCGGTCGGACCCTCCGGTCAGACGGTCGGCGAGCGCGAAGGCCCCGGCCCCCGCCAGGATCGCCGCGAGGGTCGACAGGATCAGCGCGGCCGCGAGCGGCAGGGCGTCCGCGCCCAGCCGATTCAGCTGGCCGGCGACGCCGACCCCGGCGGGAACGAATAGCAGCGCCAGACGCGAAAGCAGCGCCTCGGCAGCCGGGCGCGCCGTTTCCGCCGCGCGGGGCAGGGCGAGCCCGGCCGATAGCAGCAGCGTCAGCCCCACCACGGGACCGGGAACCGGCAGCGACAACGCGCGCGACAACGCCTCGCCGATCAGCTGACAGACGAGCAAAAGGGCGACGGCGTGGATCATGAGGGCTCCGATGCGAGGGTTCGGCCTGCCGAGGACGGCTCCGGCCGGGGAGGAGGGCGGACGACGGCGCGCCGCACCGACCGGCGGGTCGTGGCCCGCCGAGGCTCAGCCAGGCAGGCGCTTTTCCATGTAGACGGAAGAGCCGTTGTCTTCGTAGCCGCCGAAGGGGCCGCGGCGCGCGTAGCCCAGACCTTGGTAGAGGCGCAGCGCATCTGGGCTCTCCTCGCCTGTCTCGAGCCTCATGAAGCTCAGGCCCAACGCCTCGGCCTCCGCCTCC
>JBCCPD010000448.1:0-3375 GCA_039025075.1 Pseudomonadota bacterium
CCCCGCCCTCCAGGCCCTGATCGACGCGACCCTCGGCCGCCAAGGCTCCTGGCTGATCCAAGCCCTCCTCGCCACCGCGGCGCTCATCGGCCCCGGACGCCCTTTCTTCGACCGCGGCCTACCCGCCCTCAGGCGCGGCGCGCCCGACATGAACAGCCTCGTCGCCGTCGGCGCCGGCGCCGCCTGGCTCTTCTCCATCGTCGCCCTCGCGGCGCCGAGGCTGCTGCCGCCCGGGACCGCGCATGTCTATTTCGAAGCCGCCGTCGTCGTCGCCGCCCTGATCCTCGCGGGCCGCTGGCTGGAGGCGCGGGCCCGCGGCCGCGCCTCCCACGCCATCCGCCGCCTCGTCGGGCTGCAGGCCCGCACGGCCCGTGTCCGCCGCGGCGGCGCCTTGCAGGAGGTCCCGGCCGAGGACGTGGTCCAGGGCGACGAGCTCGACATCCGCCCCGGCGAACGCCTGCCCGTCGACGGCGAGGTCCTCGCCGGCGAAAGCCGGGTCGACGAGAGCCTGGTGACCGGAGAGCCCGCGCCCGTCCTCAAGCGCCCCGGCGACGCGGTGATCGGCGGCACGATCAACGGCGCCGGCGCGCTGACCCTGCGGGCCACCGCCGTCGGCGCCGACGCCCTGCTGGCGCAGATCATCCGCATGGTCGAGGACGCCCAAAGCGCCAAGCTGCCGATCCAGGCGCTGGTGGATCGCGCGACCCTTTGGTTCGTGCCCGCCGTGATGGCCGCCGCGGCGCTGACCTTCGCCGCCTGGCTGATCTTCGGCCCGGCGCCCGCGCTGCCCTACGCCCTGGCCAACGCCGTCGCGGTGCTGATCATCGCCTGTCCCTGCGCCATGGGGCTCGCCACGCCGGTCTCGATCATGGTCGGCGCGGGCCGAGGGGCCGAGCTCGGCGTGCTCTTCCGCAAGGGCGAGGCGCTGCAGGCCTTGCAGGCGGCGCGGGTCGTGGCCTTCGACAAGACCGGAACGCTGACCGACGGCGCCCCGCGGCTCACCGCTTTTCTGACCGCGGCGGACGAGGATCGGCCCGCGCTCCTGCAGGCGCTCGCCACGCTCGAGGCCAGGTCCGAGCACCCCCTCGCCCACGCCATCGTCGCCGCCGCGGAAGTCGACGCCGGCTCAGGGCCGCTCGATGCGGACCCGAACGCCTCGCCGCGCGACCTGCGACCGGACGCGTCGCCGCCCGCGACCGGCTCGGGCGCATCATCGCCCGCAATCCGCTCGGGCGCGTTCTCGCCCGCGACCGGCTCGGGCGTGTTCTCGCCCGGGGCCGAGGACGTCGAAAGCGTCCCCGGCCTCGGCCTGCGCGGCCGGGTGGCGGGCGGGCGCTATGAGATCGGGGCCGACCGCTTCATGGCCCGGCTCGGGCGCGACGCCTCCGCCTTCGCACCGCAGGCCGAGCGGCTGGCCGCCGACGGCGCGACGCCGGTCTACGCCGCCCGCGACGGCCGGGTCGTCGCGCTGCTGGCGATCTCCGACCCCATCCGGCCAGCCGCGGCGCCGACCGTGGCGGCGCTGCACGCCCTGGGCCTCAAGACCGCTCTGATCACCGGCGACGACCGCCGCGCCGCCCGCGCGGTCGCCGCTCGGCTCGGCATCGAGGAGGTGACGGCGGAGGTCATGCCCGGCGGCAAAGTCGAAGCCCTGAAAACGCTGCGCGCGGCCCACGGCCCCGTCGCCTTCGTCGGCGACGGCCTCAACGACGCGCCGGCCCTGGCGGAGGCGGAGGCGGGCCTCGCTCTGGCCACCGGAACCGACGTGGCGATCGAGGCCGCCGACGCGGTCCTGGTCTCTGGCGCGCTCTCGGGCGTGCCGACCGCATTCGCCCTCTCGCGCGCCGTGATCCGCAACATCCGCCAGAACCTGTTCTGGGCCTTCGCCTACAACGCGGCGCTGATCCCCGTGGCGGCGGGCCTGCTGTGGCCCGCCTTCGGGATCCTGCTGTCGCCCATGCTCGCAGCGGCGGCCATGAGCCTGTCGTCGGTCTCGGTGCTCGCCAACGCCCTGCGCCTGCGCCGGGTCTCGCCCGGCGCCCCCGTCTGAACGCAGCGCCAAGCCGCGCGCAGGCTCGAAGAGCCTGCTTGTCCGCGTCCGCGGACAGCGGCGCGCTGCGCGCGCCGGCGCGGCGGGCCGGCCGTCCCGCCCGCCGCCCTCAGGCCCCGCGCTCCGCCAGCCGGGCGTCGCGCCAGTCGATGGCCGCCCGCAATCCGCTCTCTCGCGCGATCTCCAGGAACCTCCGCTTGGTCTCCATCCCCTCGCCCTCGATCATCACGTCTATGTCGAGCGCCGCCTCCAGCGCCGCCCCCATCCCCATCAACTCATAGGTCCGGTTGATCGCCCGCTTCGTCTCCCGCACCAGCGTCTCGTCCATCGCCGCCATGCGCGCCGCCAGGGCCAGCGCCGCCTCCAGATGCGCGCCCTTCGGCACGACCCGGTTGATCATCCCTATCTGATGCGCCCTCTCCGCCGGCAGCGCGTCCTCGCCGGTCAAGATGATCTCCCGCGCGATCTTGGGCCCGACGATCCAGGGCAGGATCATCACCACGATCCCCGCCCCGAACTTCAGCTCCGGCTCGCCGAACGTGGCGGTCTCGTCCGCCACCGTCAGATCGCAGGCCATGGCGAGCTCGCAGGCCCCGGCGAGGCACGGCCCATGCACCGCCGCCACCGTCGGCTTCTTCATGCGCCAGAACGCCATGCAAGCGTCGAAGTCGCGCCGCAGCACCGGCCGCCACTCCCCGACCCCCTGAGGCGTCGCCGCCGCCTGCGCCTTCAGATCGAAGCCCGAGGAGAACCCCGGCCCCGCCCCGGTCACCACCACCGCGCCGGTCTCCGGATCCGCCTCGGCCGCCTCCGCCGCCTCCAGCAGGCGGACCAGCATGGGTTGATCCATCGCGTTCATGCGGGTCGGACGGTTGAGGGTGATCAGGCTGACGCGGCCGCGCCGCTCAAGCAGGACGGGATCGGCGTCTGACATGGCGAGGGCTCCCTGAGCTTCGGCGTCCCGCCAGCCTAAAAGCGCCGCCGCCCCCCGGCCAGCCGCCGCGTCGCCCCCCGCCCGACGCTTGCCCGACGAAAGCCCGACATTGGCCCGACACGAGCCCGACGCCGGCCCGACCCGCGTCCCGACGCCGGCACGATGCCGGCCCGACACGCGCCCGACGAAACCCCGACGCGAACCCGACATTCGCCCGACGCTAAAACGCCTCCCCCAGTCGAGCCCGACGCAGCACGTCCTCGACCTCCTCTGCTCCCATCCCATAGACCTCCCGCGCCGTCTCGCCCGAGATGTACCCCAGCGCCAGATCCCGCCTCACCGCCTCCGCCGCCCGCTCCCCCTGCGGCCCGTAGCCGGCGCCCCCCGGAAA
>JBCCPD010000449.1:0-3370 GCA_039025075.1 Pseudomonadota bacterium
CGTCAGCGAGGCGCTTTACCTCGACGATCCCGAGGGGAACGGGGTGGAGCTCTACCGCGATCGGGCGCCGGAGGCGTGGCCTCGGGATCCGTCGGGCGGTTTGGCGCTGACGACGCGGCGGCTGGACCTGGAGGATTTGAGGTCCGCGGCCGGGTGAGGTCGGGGGGCCGTTCGGGCGAACTGGGGACGGCTCAGACGAAGCGGTAGCGCGACAGGTAGAGGCCGACGATGCCGAGCGCGACGAACACCGCCGCCGCAGGGCGCGAGACGGAGACCCTGCGGCCCTCGTCCCGTCCCTGCGCCGGAGACGCGCCGCCGCCGCCGATGGTGATGCCGTCGAACGCCTCTTGCGCCTGGGAGCCGTCGAAGAAGCTGGACCTGAGTCCGGCGAAGGCCACGGGACCGTCCTGGTCGCGGAAGGCGAAGGCGACGGCGCGGGGGATGTCGCGATGGGCCACCAGGCGCGCTTCGCGAAGAGGGTCGAAGGGGAAGCCGGCATAGACCAGGTCGGCGCGCCCCGCCTCGCCGTTGAAGAAGCCTCGGATGGCCTCGTCGTCCTGGGTCATGGCGAGGAAGGCCTCGGCGTCGAAGCGGTCGCCGGGGAGGAAGGCCGCGTCGCCGGAGATCTCCCCCGCCAGAAGGTCGATGAAGGCGATGCGGTCGGCGCCGGGAACGCCGAGCGCCTCGGCCTGGGCGGGCGAGAGGACGTAGACGCCGCCGTTTGCGGTGCGGTCGAAGGTCCGCGGCGCGTCGGCGCGAAGGGGAAGGGCGGCGAGCGCCAGGGTGGCCGACAGGGCGGCGGCGCGCAGCGCGATGCGGTTGGACACGTCCGCGTCTCCCGTGAAACGAAGCAGGCGCCCCGGGTCAGGCGCGACATGCGACTTTCGCGCGCATCGGCTGAACGCCGGTGCAACAGGGCGTTGTGGGGGAGACAGGTTTGGGGCGGCGAGGGCGTCGTGGCGGGGCGGGGGCGGACGTGGCAGGCTGCGGCGCGGGCGCAGGTCCAGGCGGGCGGAGCGGCGGGAATGGTGGGCGAGGTTTTTAGACGGACGGGGCGGGCGCGCGCGCGGCCGCCGGGCGGCGGGGCGGCGCCTGCGCTTGGCGGCGGGGCGGCTCTTGCGCCTTACGGCGGGGCGGGGGCGTGAGCCCTAGGATCGTGATCCTCACCGGCGCGGGGATCAGCGCGGAGAGCGGGCTGGGGACGTTTCGGGACCTGGGCGGGCTCTGGACTCAGGTGCGGCTGGAGGACGTGGCGACGCCCGAGGCCTATCAGCGCGATCCGGACGGCGTGCTGGCCTTCTACGAGGCGCGGCGGGCGAACGCGCGGGCCGCCGAGCCGAACGCGGCGCATCGGGCGCTGGCGCGGCTGCAGGCGGCGCGGCCGGGCGAGGTTCTGATCGTCACGCAGAACGTCGACGATCTGCATGAGCGCGGGGGCAGCCCCGAGGGCGAGCTGATCCATATGCATGGGGAGCTGATGGGCGCGCTGTGCGCCGTCTGCGGGCATCGCTGGCGCTGGGGGGCCGAGGCGATGACGGTCGAAAGCCGCTGCCCGGCCTGCCAGGCGAACGCGGTGCGGCCCGACGTGGTCTGGTTCGGGGAGATGCCCTACAGGATGGACGACATCTTCGAGGCGCTGACGGGGGCGGAGCTGTTCGTGAGCATCGGGACCTCGGGCGAGGTCTACCCGGCGGCCGGCCTCGTGGCGGAGGCGCGGGACCTGGGGATCGCGACGCTGGAGCTGAACCTGGAGCCGTCCTCGGGCGCGCGTCTGTTCGACGAGGCGCGGCGGGGCAAGGCGACGGAGGTGGTTCCGGAGTGGGTGGAGGAGGTGCTGGCGGCGGGGTGAGGCCCCGCCGCCGGGGCGCGCGGCCTGAGGGTCAGCCGTCGGCGCCGTGGGCGTGGCCGTGCCCGTGGCCATGACCGCCGTGGCCGTGGCCGGCGGGGGCGTCCTGGCGCTCGTTGTCGACGGTGATGTCGAGGGAGAGCTCGGCGCCGCTTTCGAACACGAGGGTGACGGGGACGCTGTCGCCTTGGCTCCAGTCTTCGTTGAGGCCGATGAACATGACGTGGAGGCCGCCGCGCTCCAGCTTGGTCATGCCTTGGGCGGGGATGTCGATGGCTTCGACCTCGATCATGCGGGCGATGCCGTCTTCGAAGACGTGGGTGTGCAGTTCCATCTTGCGGGCGGCGTCGGAGCGGGCCTCGATGAGGCGGTCCGGCGCGTCGGCGGCGTTCTTGATGTGCATGAAGGCGGCGGCGACCTTCTGGTTGGCGGTGCGCGCGTAGGCGTCGTCGATGGTCAGATCGCCGGCGAGGGCGGGCATGGCGAGACAGGCGGCGACGGCCGCGGCGAGGAAACGGGTCATGGATCTGGGTCCTGGCGTTCAGGTCTTGGAAGCGTTGCGTCGGGTCTGCGCGGATCGGGGCCGGGGCCGAGGGCCGGGCGTGTCCGCTCAGGCCGCGCGGGGCGGTCCGCGGGCCGTGGCGGCGTGGGGCGGCGCGGTCCAGTCTCGGGCGGCGCGCCAGGGGCCGGGCGGTTGGGCGCGGCCGGCCGCGGGGAGCGTCGGCGCGGCCTCGGGCGGGGCCTTGGCGATCTTGCAGGAGAGACAGTGATGGGGCTCGGCCGGGTCGCCGCCCTGGTGCGGGCCGTCATCGGCGCCGGGCGAGGTCGAGAGCACGTAGTCGCCCGAGGCGGTGAGATGCGCGGTCAGACCGGAGCAGAGGAGCAGCGCGTAGACGGCCGCGGCCGCAGGGTCCGCCGCGCCGGATCCGGCCGAGACCGCCCGCGGCGTCATGGGGGCCGAAAGGGCGACCGAGAACGCCAGGGCGAGGCGCAGAAGGGCGGCGAGACGTTTCATGCCGCCACTTTGCGCGGGATGGCGCGCCGTTCCAAGGGGTCTGAGGCCGCAGAGGCGCGACTTGGCGGGCCTTGCGCCGGACGCGCTCAGGAGGAGGGCGCGGCCGGAGGGGACGGCGCCTCCGACTCCGCCTCGGGCGAGGCCAAGGCGAGGAGCGGGGCGGCTTCGGCGTCGAGGTCTTCGAGGCCGAGCGGGTCTTGCGGGCGGGCCATGCGGTTGCGGACGACCCAGACGAGCCGTTCCTGCGCGCGGGTGACGGCGACGTAGGCGAGGCGTTTCCAGAGGGGAAGACCGGCTTCTTCGCGCCCGCTGCGCCACGCGGCGTAGAGGTCGGGGGCGAAGACCTGGACCGTGGGCCATTGGCTGCCCTGGGCCTTGTGGATGGTGGCCGCGGCGCCATGCAGGAAGGCGGCGCCCATGTTGGCGGCGGTGGGGATGAAGGGCTCGGCCTCGTCCGGGCGCTCGATCTGGATGATGGCGGCGACGTTGATGCGCGGCTCTTCCGCGCC
>JBCCPD010000450.1:0-3365 GCA_039025075.1 Pseudomonadota bacterium
CCTCCCCGAAGTCGCTCTCAACACCTGGGAGGAGCAGCGCGACCCGATGATGAAGCCCACGGGCTTCCGCGAGTACGACGCCCGCTGGCGCTTCCCCGAAGAGATCAACCTCGCCGGCGTGCAGGCCCTCGGCCTCGGCCTCGGCACGCAGATGCATGAGGAGGGCGTCGCCCCCCGCATCGCGGTCGGCGCCGACTACCGGGCCTATTCGCCCGCCATCAAGAACGCCCTTTCCCTCGGCCTCATGCAGGCGGGGATCAAGGTGCTGGACATCGGCCCCGCCATCACGCCGATGGCCTATTTCGCCCAGTTCCACCTCGATTGCGCCGTCGCCATGGTCACCGCCTCCCACAACCCCAACGGCTGGACCGGCGTGAAGATGGGTTTTCATAGGCCCCTCACCCATGGCCCGGCGGAGATGGGCCGCCTGCGCGAAATCGTCCTCGGCGGCGAGGGCGTCGCCCGCGACGGCGGCAAGCTCACCCGCGTCGACGGGGTCTTCGACGCCTATCTCGACGACCTGTGCGGCGACTTCAAAATGTCTCGCCCTCTAAAGGTCGTCTGCGCCACCGGCAACGGCACCGCCTCGGCCTTCGCGCCCAAGGTGCTGGAGCGGATCGGGGTGGAGGTCGTGCCCTCCCACAACGCGCTCGACCATGCCTTCCCCAACTACAACCCCAACCCCGAGGCGATGGAGATGCTCCACGACATGGCCGCCTCCCTGAAAGCCTCGGGCGCCGACATCGCGCTTGGCTTCGACGGCGACGGCGACCGCTGCGGCGTGGTCGATGACGAAGGGGAAGAAATCTTCGCCGACAAGGTCGGCGTCATCATGGCCCGCGACCTGGTGAAGCTGCACCCCGGCGCGACCTTCGTGGCGGACGTGAAATGCACCGGCCTCTTCGCGTCGGACCCCGAGCTGCAGGCCGCCGGCGCCAAGGCCGACTACTGGAAGACCGGCCACAGCCACATCAAGCGCCGGGTGGCGGAGCTCGGCGCCCTCGCCGGCTTCGAAAAGTCCGGCCACTATTTCCTCGCAGAGCCCGTCGGCCGTGGCTACGACGACGGCATGCGGGTGGCGGTCGAGATCTGCAAGATGATGGACCGCAATCCCGACCAGCAGATGTCGGACCTCCGCAAGGCCCTGCCCAAGACCTTCTCAACGCCGACCATGTCGCCCTTCTGCCCGGACGATCAGAAGTACGCGGTGATCGAGCGCCTCCAGGCCGCCCTGGTGAAGCGCGGCGAGGAGGGCGGAAGCCTCGGCGGCCGCCCCATCGAGAGCGTGGTGACCGTCAACGGCGCCCGCGTGATGCTCGACAACGGCGCCTGGGGTCTCGTGCGCGCCTCCTCGAACACCCCGAACCTGGTGGTGGTGATCGAAAGCCCCGAAAGCGAGGCCGAGGTCCGCGCCATCTTCAAGGACCTCGACGCGGTCATCCGCACCGAGCCCTCGGTCGGGGAGTACGACCAGACGATCTGAGGCGGCGGCGAGACGCGGCGGGACATCATCCGCAAGCTGCGCGAGGCGGGGTTGACCTTTCGCGAGGGCGGCTCCCATACGATCGTGGAGCGGGACGGAAGACAGGTCTCGGTCCTCTCGCGCCAGCGCGAGATCAACGAACGGATCGTCACGCAGATCGAACGCCGGACGGGCGTCAAGCTGAAGCGACGGAGGCCGCCATGCTGCTGTATCAGGCCGTTCTCTACCCGGCGGACGACGACGGGATCTGGGGCTGCGCCGTGCCGGACCTGCTGATCAACGCCTCAGGGCAGGATCGCGCCTCGGCGATCGAGGACGCGGTGGCGATCATGTCCGAGGTGCTCGCCGACATGAGCGCACGGGGCGAGCCCTTTCCGGAGCCCTCCGTGGACATCGATCTCGATGGCGGGACGCTGGTGATCATCCCGGCGAAGCTCGCCGAGCCCGCTTGACGCCGTCGCGCCCTTCGCCGCCGCCGTAGGGCGGGTTTCAACCCGCCGTCTCCCCGCCCCGACCGAACCTCGGAGACCGAATAATGCGCATCCTCGTCACCGGCGCCTCCCGCGGGATCGGCGCGGAAATGACCCGCCAGGCCCTCGCCCGAGGCGACGAAGTCGTCGCCGTGGTCCGCCATTTCGGCTCGGAGGTCCCCCAAGGAGCCGAGCGGCGCGTCGCGGACGTGACCTCGCCCGAGGCGCTCGCCGGGCTCGCCCGCGGCCTTGAGGGCGGCGCGCCCCTCGACCTGCTGATCTGCAACGCCGGCGTCTACGAAGGGCGCGGCCGGATCGGCGATCCGGTCTTTCCAGCGGACGCCTGGGCGCGGACCTTCGCGGCCAACGTCGCCGGCGTCTTCCTGACGGCGGAGGCTCTGCTGCCTCTGATGCGCGCCCCCGGCGGCAAGATCGCGGTGATCAGCTCGCGCATGGGCTCGAACGCCGCCTCGCGCTCGGGCGGCTCCTACATCTATCGGGCGTCGAAAGCGGCGGCGACGAATCTGGCGTCCAATCTCGCGCTCGACCTGGCGGACCGAGGCATCGCCGTCGGCGCCTACCATCCCGGCTGGGTGCGCACCGACATGGGCAGCCAGTCGGCCGACGTGTCGCGCGAGGACAGCGCCGCGGGCCTGCTGGCGCGCTTCGACGCCCTGGGCCCCGAGACGACCGGCGTCTTCGAGACCTTCGAGGGCGAGGCGCTGACCTACTGACCCTCCGCGCAGGCGCGGCCCAGCGGCGGGGCGACCCCTGCCCTACGCGGCTCCCACGAAGCGCCCGGCCCGCCGGCGAAGCCGAGTCGTCCGCCGGGTCAAGGCTTGCGCAGCGCAGCGGAGCGACCGCGCTTCCGCGGCTCGGCCTTGAGGCGGCGGGCGACTCGGCGCACGCTCGAGCAAGAGCCCCTGCGGCTCTTCCCCAGCAAATGCGATCTTCCTCGAAGCCCTCGCAACGCCCGCGATTCCTGGCGCCCCGCGCGACAGCGCGCGAGCCGATGGGGCTCGATGCCCCGGAGGCGAGACCCCCCGGCAACGCAGAGAAACACCTGCCCCAAATCGAGACATAGCACTAAAGAGATCAACGAAATCAAAATGTGCAAGCGTGCTCAAGCTTGAGCACCCCGGCCCTCAGGCGTGCCCGCCCCGGGCCGAGAGCAGCGCGGGGTCGACCCCGATCTTCCTCAGGGCCGCCTCCCACTTGCCGTCGTCCTCCGCGCCGAAGATCAGCTCCCGATCCGCCGGGCAGGTCAGCCAGCCGTTCCGCGCCAGCTCGTCCTCCAGCTGCCCCGCCGACCAGCCCGCATAGCCCAGCGCCAGAGCCGCCTGCCGCGGCCCCTTGCCCCGCGCGATCTCCCGCAGGATGTCCACCGTCGCCGTCAGGGCGAGCCCGTCCCG
>JBCCPD010000451.1:0-3361 GCA_039025075.1 Pseudomonadota bacterium
CCGCGCAAGCGCGGTCGCTCCGCTGCGCTGCGCGAGCCTTGACCCGGCGGACGACTCGGCTCGCGCAGCCGGCGGGGGACGCGCGGATCCGGACGGCAGGGGTCTCCCTGCCGGGCGCTGCGATCGACGGTCTGGGCGGCCAAAAAACCACAAAAAAAGAGATCAGATCAGACGCAGGTCTTCGCCCTGCCAGCGGCCCGAGGTTCCCGTCACCGCGAAGCGCGCGAAAAGGCTCTCGGTGAACCACTCGCCCCCATAGGCCGCCTTCACCGCCGAGCGGTGGGCCCCGGCGTCATGGGCGAAGCGCGCCATCTCCGCCGCGTCGCGCCAGACCGAGAACGTGACCTGGTGCAGCCAAGGCACTTCGCCCATGCCCTTCTGGAACAGAAGCGACCGGCAGCGCGACAGGTCGTCCTCCACGTCCGGGACCTCCGCCCAGAACCGCACGGCCCGACGCGCCTTGATGGTCGCGCGGGTCAGGACCGCCAGAGGTTCTCCGTCGCGCCGCGCCTCCGCCCGGGGCCGGAACGGCGCCTCCCCGGCCCATTCGCCGCGAGCGCTCAAGGGCTCCATGAAGATCGTGCAGCTTTCGTCGGCGCGGGCGCGCCGGCGCCGCCAGACATCGCCGGTCTCCACCGCCTCCCGCGCCGTCCCGGCGTCGGGCCAAACGGCGAGGATCGTCCATACGCCCCAATCGGGCTTCGGCCGAAACCCCATCCCGGTCCCGGTCCCCATCAGCTTGGCGAACCCGATCCCTGGCGTGCGCGCCAAGGGCCCTCGATCGAACCCCATGCGCCCGAACACCCAGACCCGCCGCGCGAGGCTCTCATAGCGAAAGAAGCTGAGGGAGACGCATTGCGCGCCCGCCTCCGTCGCGGCGTCGCGGGCGAGGGAAACGGAACCGTCCGGCATCTCGAAAAAAGACCTCAGGCGTGCTCGGGGAGGATCTGGGCCGCGTGCTCGGCCAGATAGATCCTCAGCCAGGGCGTGAAGCGCTCAGGCGCCTCGGCGATCTCCTCGCGCAGCGCGGGCAGGGCGGCCCAGCGGACCTCCGCCACCTCCTCGGGGTTCGGCTGAGGCGCCACGTCGGCCGCCGCCGCCTCCGCCACGAAAAGCTGCACCACCTCGTGCTCGATCAGACCGCCCCCGACATCGGCGCGATACTCGATCTCCCCTCGCCACTGGAGCGCCAGATCCAGCCCCAGCTCTTCCCGCATGCGCCGCCGAGCGCAGACCTCGACGTCCTCCCCCCAATGGGGATGGGTGCAGCACGCGTTCGCCCAGAGCAAAGGCGTATGGTATTTCTCGGCCGCCCGCCGCTGCAGGAGCGTGCGCCCCGCCTCGTCCATCACGAAGACCGATATCGCCGGGTGCCGCAGGCCCCGCCGATGCGCCTCCAGCTTGTCATAGGGGCGCAGGACGCCGTCGGGTCCCCAAGCGGGTATCAGCATTGCTTCAGGCGCTCCCTACTCGGCCGCCATCGGCCGCGCCGGCGGTTCGCGCCGAGCCTCCGGCCCCGGATCGCGCGCCGGGATCAGCCGCATCATGTGCAGGCAATCCTTCACGAAAATCCGCAGATGCGCCATCGGCTTCGCGAAGACCAGGCGCTTGTGCATATAGGCCTCGAAGGTCAGCCTCTGCACGTCCGGATCGCGGCAGATCGACACGAACCTCTCCCGCCGCTCGTCGCTGACATACCAGGTGTCCTGCATCTTGCGCAGCACCCGGAACACCATCCCATGCTGCCGCATGTATTTTCTGCGCGCGGTCGCCAAGGCCTTGCGCCGACCGGTCGCCAAAGCCTCCTCGCAGGCGTTCGCGGCGAAGCGTCCCCCGAGCATCGCATAGTATATCCCCTCGCCGGAGCTCGGCGCCACGACCCCGGCCGCGTCGCCGGCCAGGACCACGTCGTGGCCGTTGTCCCACTTCTTGAGCGGCTCGAGCGGAATCGGCGCGCCTTCGGTCCGGATCGTCTCGGCCCCCTCCAGCCCCGACTGACGCCGCAAGGCCGCCGTCGCGTCGCGTAGATCGACGCCCTTCACGCCCGTCCCCATGCCGACCGAGGCGCAGCCCCCATGCGGGAACACCCAGCCGTAGAAGTCGGGCGAAATCCGCCCGTCATAAACCACGTCGCAGCGCTCCGGATCGTAGCCGGCGGCGTCCGCCTCCACGCCCTGAGGCGCCTTGATGATCTCATGATAGGCGATGACGTAGGGGATCGCATCGCCTCCGGGAACGTCCGCCCGCGCCACGTCCGACCGAGCGCCGTCGGCGCCGATCACGAAGCGGGTCGCCGTCTTGCGCTCCGCCGCGCCCTTCTCCTTGGGCCGCCAGACGACATGGGTGCCGTCCTCGTCCCGCTCGATCCTGACGAAGGACCCGGTCTCGCGCACCGCGCCGGCCTCGGCGGCGCGCACCCGCAGGAATTCATCGAAGTGTTCGCGGTCGACCATGCCGACGAAGCCGTTCTCGATGTGGATGTCGACCCGGTTGTCGGTGGGCGAGATCATCCGCGCGCAGTTGATCCGCGCCACCACCTGATCGTCCGGGATCTCGAAATCCGTCAGAGCCCGCGGCGGGATCGCCCCTCCGCAGGGTTTTATGCGGCCGGCGCGGTCGAGCATCATCACCCGGCGACCCAGCTTGGCGAGATCCTCCGCCGCGGTGGCTCCGGCGGGGCCTCCGCCCACGACGACGACGTCGAACATGCTCATTCTCCCGCAATGGCCGCGGCGGCGGGGGAGGCGGCCTGCGGCGAGGTGATGCGCAGCGCCATGGCCGCGGCGACGACGAACAGCAGACCTTCGGCCAGGAACACCGCGCCATAGGCCGGCGCGTCCTCCATGACCGCGCGCATCAGATCGGCGGCGAGCGCGCCTCCGGCGGCTCCCAGCCCGAACCCGACGGCCTGCGCGGCGCCCCAAAAGCCCATGCGCGTCCCCTCCCGCCGCGCCGCGCCCTCGGAAGCCAGCCCCATCATCGAGGCGATGGCCGCCACCGAAAACGCGCCGTTGCTCAGCCCCAGAGAGAAGACCGCGCCGGGCAGGGGGATGGCGGCGGTGGAGGGCGCCGCCGCGATGGCGGCCAAGGAGGCGGCCGAGGCCAGGCACCCCGCCACCGTCCAGAACTTCAGCGAGCCGATGCGCAGGCCCGACGCGCCTATCCCGACCAGCAGCATGCCGGCGAAGACGCCCTGGTGCTGCGTGCCGGCCAGGGAGGTCGATTCGCCCAGCGAGTAGCCGAAGACATGGCCCGCATAGGGCTCGAGGATCAGCTCCTGCACGTTGTAGGCGAACATCGACACGAAGACGAAGATCGTGAAGCGCCGCGCCGGCGCCTCCGCCCAGACCTCGCGCAGCAC
>JBCCPD010000452.1:0-3350 GCA_039025075.1 Pseudomonadota bacterium
AGGGTGCGGACGGCGTCGAATTCGGTGACGCGGATCTCCTCGGCGAAGCGGTCGCCGCAGCCGCAGGAGAGGACGACGGAGCGCCATTCGTCCCGCTCTCCGGCGCCGGGGAGGGAGGCCATGCGCTGGCCCATCTCGATGAGGCGCGCAGTGCTTTCGGCCCGCTCCATGTAGCGGGCCATCCAGAAGAGGTTTTCGGCGGTTCTACTGAGCATTCATCGGCCCCCGGTCACTCGCTCAGGACCCAAGTGTCTTTGACGCCGCCGCCTTGGGAGGAGTTCACCACCAGAGAGCCCTCCTTGAGGGCGACGCGGGTGAGGCCGCCGGGGACGAGGCGCATCTCCTTGCCGACGAGGCAGTAGGGGCGGAAGTCGACGTGGCGCGGGGCGACGGCGGCGCCGGCGAGGGTGGGGGTGGCGCTCAGGTCGAGCGTGGGCTGGGCGATGAAGTCGGCGGGGTCGGCCTTGATGCGCTCGGCATAGGCGTCGCGTTCTTCCTGGGTGGCCTTGGGGCCGATGAGCATGCCGTAGCCGCCGGAGCCGTGGACCTCTGTGACCACCAGGTCCTGGAGGTTGGCGAGGACGTGGGCGGCGGAGTCGGGCTCGGCGCAGCGCCAGGTGGGGACGTTTTCGAGGATGGGCGTTTCGCCGAGATAGAAGCGGATCATCTCGGGCACGTAGGTGTAGACGGCCTTGTCGTCGGCGACGCCGGCGCCGGGGGCGGAGCAGAGGGTCACGCCGCCGGCGCGGTAGGCGTCGAAGAGGCCGGGGACGCCGAGGAGGCTCTCCGGGCGGAAGGCGAGGGGGTCGATGTAGTCGTCGTCGATGCGGCGGTAGATGACGTCGACCTGGGTGGGGCCGCGGGTGGTGCGCATCCAGACCTTGCCGTCATCGACGAAGAGGTCCTGGGGCTCCACCAGCTCGACGCCCATGAGGTCGGCGAGGAAGGAGTGCTCGTAGTACGCGCTGTTCAGGGAGCCCGGGGTCATGACGACGATGGTCGGCTCGCCTTTGCAGGCGGGGGGGGCGACCTCTTCGAGCATCTTGCGCAGCTGGTCGGGGTAGTCGTCGACCGGCAGGACGCCGCCGCCTTCGAAGAGCTCGGGGAACATGCGCATCATGATCTCCCGGTTCTCGAGCATGTAGGAGACGCCGGAGGGGGTGCGGCAGTTGTCCTCGAGCACCTGGAAGGCGGTGGGGCCGGTGCGCACGATGTCGATGCCGACGATGTGGGAGTAGACCTTTCCGGGGGGCTCGACGCCGATCATCTCGGGCAGGAAGGCCTCGTTGCGGTAGACGAGGGGGGCGGGGACGATGCCGGCCTTGAGGATCTCCCCCCGGTGATAGACGTCGTAGAGGAAGGCGTTGAGGGCGCGGGCGCGCTGGCGGATGCCGCGGTCGAGCCGGCGCCATTCGAGGGCGGAGAAGATGCGGGGGATGAGGTCGAAGGGGATCAGGCGCTCCGGATCGCCGCCTTCGCCGTAGACGGCGAAGGTGATGCCGATCCGGCGGAAGATCGCCTCGGCCTCTTCCGAGCGGCGGTTCAGGAGCTCGATGCCGGAGTCATCGAGCCAGCGCTGCACGGCTGCGTAAGGTTCGCGCAGGGCGCCGTCGTCGCCTGTCATCTCGTTGAACATGCGCTGGGCGCCCCCGGTCGTCCGCCGTTTTCCTGCGCATAGCAGAGACGGGATGACGGTCGGGGTCAACCGCGCACCCGAGGGGGCCTTCGTCGCGGTTTGCAACGCCTTGTTGTCCAAACCGTTTCACGGCGCCCACCGGGCGCCTTGGGCCGTGCGGCCCGGCCTTTGCATCCGCCCCGAGGCCGGCGAACGCGCTGCCTCGACGACCCCCTCGATCCGGCGATCAGCGTTCCTGCCTGCGTTCAGCCGACGCCTGATAACCTAAGAGGCAGTCGAATCGTTGGGGGAGACGCCCGAAATGAAGTTCACCGCTGCGCTCGCCGCCGCTGGTCTCGCCATCTCGGCAGGCGCGGCCCAGGCCCTGACCATCGAATTCGGCGGTCTGCCGGGCCTCAATGGCGACCCGTTGGGCGTGTACGAGGAAGACGGCTTCAGCGTCGCCGACCTGACCGGCGACTGGAACCAGGGCTTCAACCTGGGCAACCCGGTTCCCTCGATCTTCACCAGCTTGAGCATCCCGATCGTGCAGGAGGTGGAGATCAAGGCCACGAGCGGCGGCGACTTCAACTTCCTCGGCTACGACTACCTGTGCTCCGTCAACGTGGCGGATTGCGACTTCGTGGCGCGCGGCTTCCGCGACGGCTTCGACATCTTCACCGCGACCTTCATCGGGCCCGGCAACGGCGTCGTCGGAACGTTCGACTCGGCCCTCCTCGGCGTCGACATCGACCGTCTCGTCCTCTCTCTCGACCAGCCCGACAGCAACTACGACAACATTCGCCTCACGGCGCCCGTCGGGGGCGGCGGCGGCTCCAGCGAAGTGCCCCTGCCCGCCAGCGTCCTGCTGCTGGGCGCCGCCCTGGGCGGCCTGGGCGCCGCATCCCGCGCCCGAGGCCCAAGCCTCGCCCGAAGCAGAGTCCGCGCTTGAACACGCGGCGCGCCGCTGGACATCCGCGCCTAGGAGGCCACCCTGCGCTCCGTCCCGACCGAAGCGCAGGAGGACGCCCATGTCAGACGACCGCCCCGCCAAGCCGTCCATGCCTCCCATGTTCCACGAGGGCATGCGCGCCCTGCAGGACAGGTTCGGCACCCGCCGCATCGCCGACCGGCTGGCCGAGGTGCGGCGCAAGGACGTCATCGACGACTACGCCCGCAGCCTGATCGAACCGGCGCGGTTCTTTCTGCTGGCGACGGCGGATGCGGACGGGTGGCCGGACTGTTCGTGGAAAGGCGGCGATCCGGGCTTCGTCAAAGTGCTGGACGAGCGGCGGCTGGCATTTCCGTCGATCAATGGGAACGGGCATTATCGGAGCCTCGGCAACATCCTGGCGAACCCGAAGGTGGGGATGCTGTTCGTGGACCTCGAAGAGCGTCGGCGGGTGCGCATCAACGGCGCGGCGGAGCTGACCGAGGAGCCCGAGACGCTGGCGATGTGGCATGCGGCGGAAGCGGCGGTGATCGTGACCGTCGCCCACGTCTTTCCCAACTGCCCGCGCTACATCCCGACCTATCGGATGGTGAAGGAGAGCCCCTACGTGCCGCGGCCGGGCGAGACGGCGCCGACGCCGGACTGGAAGCTGCGGGAGGACCTGAACGACGCTCTGCCGGATCACGATCCGGCGCGGCGCAGCTAGGGCGCTTTCGCCCCGGGCGGCGACGCGAGGTCCGAGCCGGGCGCTCCCGCCCGTCGGCGCCGCCCTTCGGGCGCCCC
>JBCCPD010000453.1:0-3344 GCA_039025075.1 Pseudomonadota bacterium
GCCCGTGGCCCTCATGGGCCCCATCGAGGACCGTTTTCTCGAACTCCCCCCCGAGGTCCTTCAGACCTCCATGAAGGAGCACCAGAAATTCCTCTCGGTGCGCGAGCCCGCCACCGGCCGCATCGTCAAATGGATCACCGTCGCCAACAAGGAGGCCGCCGACGGCGGCGCCGTCATCCTCGCCGGCAACGCCAAGGTTCTTGCGGCTCGCCTCTCCGACGCTCTTTTTTTCTGGGAGAACGACCTGCGCACGGTCGAGCGCGAGGGGCTGGAGGGCATGGCCAAACCCCTCGAAACCGTCACCTTCCACTCGAAACTGGGCTCCCAGGCCGACCGCGTGGCCCGGATCGAGGCCCTCGCCCGCTCCCTCGCCCCCGCCGTCGGCGCCAAGCCCGACCTCGCCGCCGAGGCCGCCCGCCTCTGCAAGGCCGACCTCGCCTCTGAAATGGTCTACGAGTTCCCCGAGCTTCAGGGCACGATGGGCAAGTACTACGCCCAAAAGGCCGGCCACGGCGACGGCGTCCCCGAGGCCTGCGAGGAGCATTATTCGCCCCTCGGCCCCTCCGACGACGTCCCCTCCGGCGCTGTCGCCACCGCCGTGGCGCTGGCCGACAAGCTGGACATGCTCGCCGGCTTCTGGGCGATCGACGAGAAACCGACTGGTTCGAAGGACCCCTTCGCCCTCCGCCGCGCCGCCCTTGGCATAATTCGCATCCTCGAAGCGCATGCTACACGCTTGGATCTTCGGCGTGCTTTCAACGATGCGACGGCTCTTTTTGCTGGCCAACAATACGAAAAACTTAGCCGCGGCAGCGATGATAGTAGAATGTCGGTCGTCTCTGGGTTTGGATTAACCTTCAGCGACGATGACGAACATCATCGAGCCTTGGTCGGCCTTGAGGAGCTGCTTCGGAACGCCAAGGGGGCAATGCTCTTCTGGAGTGATATTCAGCATCTGACTGGAAGAGAGCCCTACCAAGCTTATCGAGAGTTTGGTTCCGACCGCCTCAAACAGCACCTGCGCGCCGAGGGCATCCGCCACGACGTCGTCGAAGCGTGCTTCCGCCTCCCCGGCCAGGACGACCTGACCCTCCTCGTCGCCCGAGTCCGCGCCCTCCAAGCCTTCCTCAACACCGAAGACGGCGACGCCCTCCTCGCCGGCTACAAGCGCGCCGCCAACATCCTCGCCGCCGAAGAGCGCAAAGACACCGAAAAATACGGCGTGGAGATCGCGTTCGAGGCCCCTCCGGACCCGAAATTCGCCGACTCCGACCCCGAAAAAGCCCTCTTCAAGGCCCTTGACGCTGCGGAAGAAACCCTTGATCCGGCCCTGAAATCCGAGGATTTCCCCGCCGCCATGGCCGCTTTGGCCGCTCTCAGGGCCCCCGTCGACGGCTTTTTCGAGCATGTCACGGTCAATTCCGACAACGAAATCCTCCGCCGAAACCGCCTTTGCCTGCTCAATCGCATCCGGGTCCTGACCCAAAACGTCGCCGATTTGAGTGCTCTCGAGGGCTGAAACGCCCGCTTTCGCCCCCGAAATCGCCGCTCCGAGCCCCCAAAACGCCCCCTCAGGTCACGCTTTCGTCACCCTTCCGGGCGCCCTATCATGCTGCGCAGCAACATGAGATCGCGCGAATGCGAGACGACTCAGACCCTCCCGCAGGCCTTTCGCCCGCCCAGACCGCGCCCCTCGACGCCCCCGAGGCGGCCGATGAGGCGCGTTTCGGCCGAAAAGCCGCCGTCCTGGCGCGTCTTTCCGCCCTCGGCGCACCCGGAAAACCGGGCTTCGCCCTCTCCGCCGAGGCGGTCCAGGCCGCCGCCGAAGAGGGCGCCGAGGCCGCCCTCGGCCCCGCCCTCGACGCCGGCCTGGGAGCCCTTTCCAAGGACGCCGACGCCCCGCTCCTGGCCCTCCGCGCTTCCCCAGTAGACCCCGCCTGGGGCGGCCCCGCCACCCTCCTGAACCTCGGCGCGGACCCCCAGGCTTTGGCCCCCCGCATCGGCGCCCGCGCCGCCTGGGACGTCTACCGCCGCCTCATCCAATCCCACGCCGTCATCGCCTGCGGCGCCGACCCGGATCCCTTCGACGACGCCCTGCACGACGCCCTCAAGGACTCAGGCGCCGACAGCGGCCAAGCCCTTGATCTAAATCGCCTTCAAGCCCTCGCCGAGACCTTCGAAAGCCTCCACGAGGACGAGGCCGGAGACCCTTTCCCCAAGGACCCCCGCGCCCAGCTCCTCGGCGCCATCGAGGCCATGGCGCGGCGCTGGACTTCCCCCTCCGCCCGCATCCTGCGCGCCACAAGCGGCGGACCGGAAGCCGGCGGTCTGGGTCTCGTCGTCCAGGCAATGGCGCTGGGCCTCGGCCCCGGCCGCTCCGGCGCCGGCCGCGCCTCCTTCCGGTCCGAGCGCACCGGCGCCCCGGCCTTGGGCGGCCGCATGCTCTGGCAGGCCCAGGGCCACGACGCCGAACAGGGCCTGCGCACCCCCCGCCTCATCGGCTTTGCCGAGCGTCGCGCCGCCGCCGTCAAGTCCCTGAGTCTAGAGGAGGAATCCCCGGAGATCGCCGACCGCCTCCGCACCCTCGGCGACCGGGCCGAGCGGGCCTTCGGCGACGCCTGCGACCTCGAATTCACCCTCGAGGATGGCGAGCTATTCGTCCTCGCCGCCCACCCCCTCCGCCGCTCCCCGAAGGCCGCCGTACGCGTCGCCGTGGACCTCGCGAAATCCGGCGCGATCACCCGCGAAGAGGCCGTCATGCGCATCGAACCGCGCGCCCTTTCGGCCCTTCTGCACCCGTCCATCGACCCTTCCGCGCCCCGCGACGTCATCGCCCGCGGTCTTCCCGCCAGCCCCGGCGCCGCCTCGGGCCCCATCGTCTTCAACGCCGAGGCGGCCGACGCCGCCGCCGCCCGGGGCCAGCCGGCGGTCCTCGTGCGCGTCGAAACCTCGCCCGAGGACATCCGCGGCATGCACTCCGCCGCCGCCGTTCTGACCACCCGCGGGGGCATGACCTCCCACGCCGCCGTGGTCGCGCGAGGCCTCGGAACGCCCTGCGTCGTAGGCGCGTCCGACCTTCAGCTGGATTTGGAGGCGAGAACGGTAACATGCTCGAATAAAAGAGTTTTCCGCGAAGGCGATCTGCTCACCCTCGACGGCGCCGCGGGCGAGGCGCTGGCCGGCGCGGCCCCCACCCAACAACCGGAGTTCTCCGGCGCCCTCGCGGAGCTGATGGACTGGGCCGACGGCATGCGCCGCATGAAGGTCCGCGCCAACGCCGACACCGCCCAGGACGC
Organism: Pseudomonadota bacterium; assembly: GCA_039025075.1. Lineage (GTDB taxonomy): Bacteria > Pseudomonadota > Alphaproteobacteria > Rhodobacterales > Rhodobacteraceae > Albimonas. The sequence goes on from JBCCPD010000453.1 coordinate 3,297, forward strand.
CCGCGTCGCCCTCGGCTTCGACGCCGACGGCATCGGCCTGTGCCGGAC
>JBCCPD010000454.1:0-3312 GCA_039025075.1 Pseudomonadota bacterium
ATGGTCGGTCTCCTCTGCGGTGGCGTTCGGCCACATCACCGTAAGAGACCTCCAGCCCGGCCATGGCCGACTGCTGCGCTACGTGGGGGCTCCGCAGCCGTCCAAGGCCTCGTCAACCGACCGCTTCCCAATGTGCTACGGACCCGAGCTCGCCGACCAACCGAAACCAGCCCGAAAGGCCTCATGACGGCTGGTCCCGAGACCGGGTCAGGTCCCATCGAGATCATCCTATCGCGGCAATTCGACCGCTTCGCCTGGGGGCGCTCCAGGCTCGCATCGCACGCCTTTGTCCTGAACGCTTCGACGTTGGGCCAGGCCTGCCATGGCCCAAGCTCCATGGATCGGCAGAGTCAGTCTGCCTCGTCGGGAAAGACTTGGGCGTCCATGAAAGCGTCGAAGCGGCCGCGCAGGTCGCGCACCTTCGTAGAACGATCGAAGCGCATCCGCGGTTCGTCCGGGTCGTCGGAGCCGCCCTCAGCCGGCGGTCGCGTCCCATTCGTCGCCAAGCAGTTCCGGCTCGGCATAGGTCATGAGCGCGGCGCCGTGGTGGTCGGCATCCTCCAGGAACAGGTCGCGGGCGACGTGCCTCGCCAGCCGTTCCGACCCTTCGGAGGCTTGCGGAATGTCGCCGGCGAGGTTGCCGAGACTCGGCTGCGCGGCGTGGTTGAAGACGCGGATGCGCGCCAGGCCGGCGGGGTCGGCGCCCGACCTCGCCGTCAGCTCGAAACCGGGGCCGAGCACGGGACAGTCGAGCCGCTCGCCATGCATCGCGTCCGGAACGACGTCGCGCCAGACGGCGACGCGGGGGCGCAGCTCCGCCAGTTCAGGCGCCGCGGACAGGTCGAACCGGAAACCCGTGCCCAGGATCACGAGGTCGGCCTCGAAGCGCCGGTCGCCGGCATGCAACGTCAGCCCGCCGCCGTCCGCCTCCTCCACCCGCTCCGTCTCCACCCCTTCGATCAAGCGAACCCCGGCGCGGGCGGCCCGCTGCACGGTGTGGCGCGGCGGGGCGATGCGGCCGCGCGCGACCGCGGTGAGCCAGCCCAGCCGGTCTCGCGCCGGCAGATCGGGAAAGCCGTGGGCGAAGCCGGGATAGACCGTCTGCTTCATCTTGTTGGCGGTCGGCGTGGCCACGGCCCGGCCCAGCAGCGTGACCTCCGCGCCGTGCTCCGCCGCCAAGCAGGCGTTGTCGAAAGCGGAGGCCGAAAGCCCGATCACGACCACGCGTCGTCCGGCGAGCGCGGCGAAGTCGATGTCGTCCGAGCTGTGCAGAACCCGTCCGCCGAACCATGGCGCGAAGGGCGCCGGCGTCCGCGGCGCCGCCAGCCCCTCCCGCCCAGTGGCCAGCACCACTTGACGGGCATGCACCAGCCGCGCGCCGTCGTCGCCCTCCAAGGTCGCGGCGATCAGGTCGCCCTGCGGCCGCAGGGCGGTCAGGCGCGTCTTCGGCTGCACGTCCGCGCCGGTGACCCGACAAAACCAGCCGAGGTAGCGGGCCCAGTCCGCCCGCTCGATATGGCCCAGCGCCTCCCACCCCTCGGGGCCGAAGCGCGCCTCCCACCAGGCGCGAAAGGTAAGGTCCGGCAGGCCCTGGGCCGGGCCGACCAGGTGCTTGGGAGAGCGCAGCTTCTCCATCCGCGCATAGGTCAGCCACGGTCCTTCCTGACCCGGCTGCGACCGGTCCACATGGACGATGTTGGAAATGCCGAGCCGCCGCAGCGCGAAGGCGGCGCCGAGCCCCTGCATCCCGGCGCCGACGATCAGCACGTCGGTCGCCGGGCGTCCGTCGGGGCCCTGCCGCGGCGGCGTCCAGTCGGCCGGCGGGTGGTTGAGCTTTTGAAAGCCCGATGCGATTCGGTCTTCCAACGCCTCAAGTCCGATGGAGTCGACATGATCCTTTGCCATGCCCGAAAACTACGCGGGTCTTCTTATAGTTCAAGCCGAAGCGAACCGTCGGCGCCGGTCGCGGCCCTGGCGGGCTGCAAGCCAGGTTTCCAGGGGAGCCGCAGGCCGCCTTGAGACGCGCCGTCGGCCGCCCCGCCGCCTTGCACGGCGGCCCCGCTCCGGCGTTCAGTGCGGCGCAGGCCGACCTGCCGGCGGGGCGCACTGAGGGAAGGCGGAAGATGACCGTGTGCTCTCAACCTTCCACGCCTACGAACTGATCGATTGCTTCCAGCGGCCTGTGGCCTCGGTTTCGATACCCGAGGTGAGGTCTCTGGGTGTTGTAGAAGACGAGCCATGAATCGAGTTCGGTCTGCATCGCCTCGACGTCTCGCAGCAGGTCTCGCGCATGACGACCCGGAAGAACTCGTCCAGGACGGTGCGGTCGAAGCGCTCGACGAAGCCGTCGGTACGGGGGCGCCGAGCCTTCGTGCGACGATGCTCGATGTCGGCGAGCTCGAGGTAGAGCTCAAAGAGGTGGCCCTCGGTCCCGCGGAACTCGCGCCCGTCGTCGGCGAGCGCCGCGATGATGGTAAGCCCGGTGTCGGCGCAGAAGGACGGAACGTCGCCCCTGCAGCGCCGCCAAGGCCGCCTCGGGCTGCTTGGAGGGATGCAGGACGCCGAAGGCGTAGGAGGAACGCGTATCCGCCACGGCGTGGAGGCATGGCTTTCCGATGCCTTAGAGGGCGCAGAGCAGCTCGCCCGGACGGTTTCGCTACACATGCCGCTCCCGGAAGGCCGGGTTCTGCGTCTCGATGGACGCCGTCTGTTCGGCGGTCGGCTCGAACGCGTCTTCGGAGGCGCGCCGCTCCAACGCCTGCCAGCGGCGATGGCGGGTTCCCATCTCGTGGCGGTCGAGGATCTTCCGCACCGTCGGCGGCGAGCCCCGCCGCCCTTCCAGGCGCGGCATCGCCTCGATCCGGTTGCAGCCCCAGGCCGGGCGCGCCCGCGCGATCTCGAGGATGAGCGCCACGGTCTCACCCGGCGTCGTCTGCGGGCGGCACTTGCGGATCGGCGACAGATCCTTCAGCCCGTGCGTCCGGAACCGCCGGCGTTATTGAGAGAAAGACCTGCGGTCCATTCCCCCCGGCGGCGGGCCTCCGTCACGTTGCCGAGCTTCTCCGCCAGTTCGAACACGCTCAAGCGCTGCCGCGCGATCTTCCGCTCCGCGGTCATCGAACCCTCCTTCCTGACAGACCCCACGAGGCGCAAACATCAGTCAAGAAGAGTGGGAGTACACCGCCCAATCCGCACCATCTCGGCGTGCATGCTCGCCTCCGAGCTGCGGGTCGCGAACGTTCGAAGGAGGGGGCGTTGTTCAGGCGTAGGACTTCCGGCTGTTTGGTCGGCGAGTTGGAGCTTCCAGCTAGG
>JBCCPD010000455.1:0-3306 GCA_039025075.1 Pseudomonadota bacterium
CGTGCGCCCCGCGGCCCGCGCCTGCCGGGCCGCGGCCAGGATCTCCTCGGCGATCTCCACCGCCACGTCGGGATCGAAGTCCATCGGCGCCGAGATGCCCTCGCCCTCGACGTAGAGCCGCACGCGCCCTTCCGTCGTCGGCCCGATCTGGAGGCTCGCCTCCAGATCGCTCTCGTCGTTGATGCCCATGGCGCGGTCGCCTCCGTCGCGGTCAAGCCCCGTGCCCTAGCCCCGGCCCGGCCGCGGCGCAAGGAGCCTCTTGAACCCGCCGCCCCGCGGCGCTATCCCCGCCGCACGTGCCGACGTAGCTCAGTTGGTTAGAGCGCTGGATTGTGGATCCAGAGGTCCCCCGTTCGAGCCGGGGCGTCGGTACCACCCCCTGCCCAACCGAGCTTCAGCCGCCGACCAAGTCCCGCACCGCGTCGCGCAGCACCGCCTCGTCGGCGGGCGTGAAGGTCGGGTTTCCCGACCGGTGCCCCCAATCCGAGCGGATCGTGCGCAGCTCGATCGCCGGCCCCATCGCCGCCTCGATCTCGTTGTCGGCCTTCTGGAAATAGAGGTCCGTGTCGCATGGCATAAGCAGCGTCCGCGCCCGGATCGCCTTGAGCGCCGCCGCGAGGTCCCCCTCGAACACCGGGTTCGCCGAGATGTCGGACCGGATCCAGGTCTCGATCATCGACAGCAGGTCCATCGGATCGCGGCGCAGGAAGTTCCCCTCCCAGAATCGCAGGATCCAGTCGTCGTAGGAGGCTGCGCCCGCCTCCCGCCAAAGCTCCTCGCGGTAAAAGGTCTGGCTCATCGCCCAGCCGGCATAGATCCGCGCGAAGGCCCGCAGCCCCCGCAAAGGCGTGCCGGTGAACCGCGCCCCGTCCCAGGCCGCATCCGCGCACAGCGCCGCGCGCACCCCTTCCAGGAACAGCTTGTTGTGCGGGCTGGTCCGGGCGGAGGTGCAGACCGCGCAGATCGCCCCCACCCTATCCGGAAACAGCGCCCCCCAATGCAGCGCCTGCTGCCCGCCCATGGACCAGCCGTAGATCAGCGCCAGCCGCTCGACCCCGAAGCGCTCCTCCAGCAGCCGCTTCTGCGCGTGCACGTTGTCCCAATGGGTGAAGACCGGAGGCCGCCCGTCCGCGAACGGCAGGCCCAGGTTGCTGGGCGATGACGACAGCCCGTTCCCGAACTGGTTCGGGATGACGATGAACCACCGCTCCGGGTCCAGCACCCGCCCCGGCCCGATCAGCCAGTCCACGTCCGAGTGATGCGCCCCGTAGGAGGTCGGGTAGAGCACCACGTTCGACCGATCCTCCGCCAGCGTCCCGTAGGTGCGGAAAGCCAGATACGCCGCCGGCAAGGTCACGCCGGCCTGCAGCACAGTCGGCCCCAGATCGAAGGTCTCGAAATTGCTCACGTCTCCACCCCATAGACCCGCCGCGCCGTCTCCTCGGAGATCAGCCCGGCCTCGAGGTCCGCCCGCACCTCCGCCTCAGGCCGCTCCGACGCCGGCCCGAACCCTCCGCCGGAGGGAGAGACATGCCGGAACACGTCCCCCGGCTTCAGCGCATAGGGCTCGGTCACCAGCACCGGCAGCTCCACCGCCTCTCCGTCCCGGATCAGAAGGCTCGATGGCCCGCTCCCATCCTCTCCCCCGAACAGCCCATGGGGCCGAAAATCCTTCTTGTCGGAGCGCAAAGACAGCACCCCCTCCTCGTCCCCGACATACTGATACTCGCGGATGAAGCTCGGCCCCCCGCGATGGCGTCCCGCCCCGCCCGTGTCCTGCACGATGCCGTAGCGCAGGACGCGCAGCGGATAGGACGCCTCCATCATTTCCACCGGCACGTTGGCCTGGTTTGCGCCCATATGCGGCACGCCCACCTGCCCGTCATGGCCCGCGGCCGCGCCCCAGGTCCCCATCACCGTCTCGGTGAAGACGAAGGCCCGCCCCCGATGCCGCCCCGCGAAGGTGGGGATCGAGCTCCCGCCCATCCCATCCGCCGTCACCCGGTCTGGCAGCGCCTGCGCCAGCGCCCCGAACATCGCGTCGATGATCCGATACCCGGTGATCCCCCGCGCCCCGCAAGGCGCCGGGCTGACCGAGTTCACCACCGAACCCTCCGGAGCCCGCACCGTCACCACCCGCTCGAACCCCTGGCAGTTGGGAATGTCCGACTGCATGACCGAGCGCAGGGCGGTATAGACGCTCGCCTTGGTGAACGGGATCGGCGTGTTCACGCCCCCCTTCACCTGCGGCGAGGAGCCTTCGAAGTCGACCTCGATCCGGTCGCCGGCGATGGTCAGCCCGATCTGGATGACGATCGGCTCCGGCGCGGCGCCGAGCCCGTCGATGTGGTCCGTGAAATGCCAGGTCCCGTCGGGCAGGTCCCGGATCTCGGCCCGCCCCAGCGCCTCGGCATAGTCGTGCAGCGCCTCGCCGCAGGCCAGAACCTCGTCGAGCCCGTATCGCGCCACCAGATCGCCGAAGGACCGCCGCCCCGCGCGGCTCGCCGCCATCTGGGCGCGCAGATCGCCCAGCACCATCTCCGGCACCCGCACGTTCAGCGCCACGATCTCCCAGATCGCTTCGTTGTCCCGCCCGCCTTCGGACAGCTTCAGGAACGGCAGGCGGAGCCCCTCCTGAAAGATCTCGGAGGCGCCGAGCGCGTTCGACCCCGGCACGATCCCCCCGACATCCGCATGGTGCGCCAGCGTCGTGGTCCAGGCGACCAGCCGGTCGCCGGAGAAGATCGGCTCGACGATGTAGATGTCCGGCAGGTGCTGCCCGGCGGCGGCGTAGGGGTCGTTGCCGATGAAGACGTCGCCCGGGTGCACGTCGCCCGCATAGCGCTCCAGCAGATGCCGCATGGCGTCGTAGAACGAGCCCAGATGCATCGGCGTCGTCACGCCCTGCGCCAGCGTCCGCCCTTCGGCGTCGCAAAGCGCCGTCGAGAAATCCATGCTGTCCCTTACGATGGGCGAATAGGCGGCCCGCATCAGCATCAGCGCCATCTCGTCGGCGATGGAGTCGAAGGCGTTCTTCATCACCTCCAGTCGGATCGGATCGAGGCTCATGACGCGCCCTCCGCCCTCGATAGCCGCAGCACGATGTTCCCGCGCCCGTCCAGCGCCGCCGTGCCGTCCGGCGGCACGATGGTCGTCCCCTCGTACTCCTCCACGATCAGAGGCCCGGGGCGAGGCGCGTCGGACAAGCCCGCCCGGTCGATCACCTCCGCCTCGCCCCGCCCCCATCGCGGCCCGAAGTAGGCCGACCGCCGCGTCGCCGGCGCCGCCGCGGCGGCTCGATAGGCC
>JBCCPD010000456.1:0-3287 GCA_039025075.1 Pseudomonadota bacterium
CCCGCCCTCCCCGGCGCGCCGGCGGGGGCGCTCACATCTCGATGACGATCTTCCCGAAATGCCCCGCCGCCCGCATCGCGCGGAACGCCTCCGGCGCCCGATCGAAGGGAAAGCGCGCGTCGATCACCGGCCGCAGCCCCTGCGCCTCGATCGCCCGGTTCATCCGCCCGAACATGGCCCGCGAGCCCACATAGATCCCCGTCAACGTCTGCGACCGCCGCATGATGTCCGTCGGGTTCACCGCCCCCGCCGCGCCGGTCAGGATCCCCACCAAGGAGATCCGCCCCCCGACCTTCGTCGCCGCGATCGATCGCGGCAGCGTGCCCGGCCCGCCAACCTCCATCACCCGGTCGACGCCCCGGCCCCCGGTCAGCGCCAGCACCGCCTCCTGCCATTCCGGCGTCTCGCGGTAGTTCACGCCCTCCCACGCCCCCATCGCCCGCATCCGCGCCAGCTTCTCATCCGACGAGGACGTCACGATCGTCCGCGCCCCCATCATCGCGCAGAACTGCTGGGCGAAGACCGACACGCCCCCCGTGCCCAGGATCAGCACCGTCTCCCCCGCCACGACCGGCTCAGGCGCCCTCAGCATGTGCCAGGCGGTCAGCCCGGCGCAGGGCAGGCAGGCGGCTTCGGCGAAATCCAGATGCGCCGGAACCGGGATCACGCCCCCTTCCTCCAGCACCGCCTCCTCCGCCAGCACCCCGTCCCGCGCGCCGCCCAAAGCGCTCGCCATCGCCTCCGGCGTGCAGGGCCCGTCCGCCCAGTCCTGAAAGAAGCACGACGCCACCCGGTCCCCGACAGCGACCGATCTCACGCCCTCCCCGACCGCCACGACCTCTCCCGCGCCGTCCGAGCAGGGCACCAGCGGAAAGCGCGGCGAGCGTCCCTTCGGCGTCTCCACCGTCGAGAGATCCCGATAGTTCAGCGACGCGGCCCGCATGCGCACCCGCACCTGCCCCGGCCCCGGCGCCCCCGCGTCCCGCGCCTCGCGCCGCAGCGCCTCCACGCCGCCGTCCTCGTCGGGGATCACCCACGCGCTCATCGCCTGCTCCTCCGTCGGGCCCGCGGCCCCTTGCTTTCCGCGCCGATCCGCGCGATAGGGCGCGGTCTCCGAACGACCCCGCTGGACGACATCCCGGCGGCGGCCGGCCGAAGACGGCGCCTCGGCGCCTTTCTCAAAGACAGCAATGCCCAAGGAGGCCCCCGATGTCGATCACGCCCGACCGCAAGGAAGCGCTCATCAAGGACTTCGCCACCAAGGACGGCGACACCGGTTCGCCCGAAGTGCAGATCGCGATCCTGACCGAGCGCATCAGCAACCTCACCGAACACTTCAAGACCCACAAGAAGGACAACCACTCCCGCCGGGGTCTGCTGAAGATGGTCAGCCAGCGCCGCAAGCTGCTCGACTACGCCCGCGCCAAGGACGAGGCGCGCTACAAGGACATCATCGGACGTCTCGGCATCCGCCGCTGAGCCGATAGGATCACCGACAGGGCGCGTCCGCCGGACGCGCCCTTCGCGCATGGAAAGGGGAGGCCGGGCGGCGCCCCTCTCCGTCGCTCCGGCGGCCCGGACCGGGCCGCCCGCCGCCCGACCGGCAGCGCCGCTGCCCATACGTCCGTTCGCCTCCACCCCCAGGCCCCGGGGTCGAAGCGTCGCATCAACGAAGGGGCCCGCCGCGCAGACCGCGGCGTTGCACGGCGCGCCGCCATCCGGGCGGGCCCGCCGAAAGGGAAACGAGAATGTTCGACATCGTCAAAAAGACCATGGAATGGGGCGGCGAGACGCTGACCCTGGAGACGGGCAAGGTCGCCCGTCAGGCCGACGGCGCCGTGATCGCCACGCTGGGCGAGACCACCGTGCTCGCCGCCGTCACCTTCGAGAAGCAGCCCAAGGCCGGCCTCGATTTCTTCCCGCTGACGGTCCACTACCAGGAAAAGTACTACGCGGCCGGCAAGATCCCCGGCGGCTTCTTCAAGCGCGAGGCCCGGCCGACGGAGAAAGAGACGCTCACCTCCCGCCTCATCGACCGTCCCATCCGCCCGCTCTTCGTCCCCGGCTTCAAGCATGAGACGCAGGTGGTCTGCACCGTCCTCTCCCACGACCTGGTCAACGACCCGGACATCGTGGCGATGATCGCCGCCTCCGCGGCCCTCACCATTTCCGGCGTTCCCTTCCGCGGCCCCATCGGCGCGGCGCGGGTCGGCTTCGTGGACGGCGAATACGTCCTCAACCCCGAAGTCGACGACATGAACAAGCTGATGGAGAAGCCCGACCAGAAGCTCAACCTCGTCGTCGCCGGCACCAAGGACGCCGTGATGATGGTCGAGTCGGAGGCCTACGAGCTCTCCGAAGAGCAGATGCTCGGCGCCGTCACCTTCGGGCATGAGGCCATGCAGCCGGTCATCGACCTGATCATCGATCTCGCCGAAGGCGCCGCGAAAGAGCCCTTCGACTTCCAGCCCGCCGACACCTCCGCCATCTACGCCAAGGTCAAGGCCGCGGGCGAGGACGCCATGCGCGCCGCCTTCGCCATCCGCGACAAGCAGGACCGGCAAGCCGCCATCTCCGCCGCCCGCCAGACCATCCTCGACGCGCTCTCCGACGAGGACAAGGAAGACCCCGGTCTCAAGGGCTCCTTCAAGGACCTCGAGTCCGAGGTCCTGCGCGGCGACGTCATCAAGACCGGCGCCCGCATCGATGGCCGCTCCCTGACGACGGTCCGCCCGATCGTCTCGGAGGTCGGCGTCCTCCCCCGCACCCACGGATCCTCGCTTTTCACCCGCGGAGAAACCCAGGCGCTGGTCGTGACGACGCTGGGCACCGGCGACGACGAGCAGATCATCGACGCGCTCGAGGGCGAATGGCGCGAGCGGTTCCTCCTGCACTACAACTTCCCGCCCTACTCGGTCGGCGAAGCGGGCCGCATGGGCCCTCCGGGACGCCGCGAGGTCGGCCACGGCAAGCTCGCCTGGCGCGCGCTCCAGGCCGTGCTCCCCGCCGCCACGGATTTTCCGTACACCATCCGCATCGTGTCCGAGATCACCGAGTCCAACGGCTCCTCCTCGATGGCCTCGGTCTGCGGCGCCTCGCTCGCCATGATGGACGCCGCGGTGCCGCTCAAGGCTCCGGTGGCCGGCGTCGCCATGGGCCTGATCCTGCAGGACGATGGCCAGTTCGCCGTGCTGACGGATATCTTGGGCGATGAGGACCACCTCGGCGACATGGACTTCAAGGTCGCGGGCACCGAGGCCGGCGTCACCTCCCTGCAGATGGACATC
>JBCCPD010000457.1:0-3282 GCA_039025075.1 Pseudomonadota bacterium
GCTGGCGATGGGGGTGGGCTTCGCGGTGATCTGGTCCTCGGCCTTCACCTCGGCCAAGATCCAGGTGACGGACGTGCCGCCGCTTTACGTCTCGGCCCTGCGTTTCGCCTTGGCGGGGGTCCTGTCCTGCGGGCTGGCCTGGGCGCTGGGGCAGTCGGCGCGGCTGACGCGCCGGCAGTGGTGGCTGGCGGGGGTGTTCGGGCTTTGCCAGAACACGCTTTATCTGGGGCTGAACTTCTACGCGATGACCCGGATCGAAGGCGGGCTGGCGGCGGTGATCGCCTCGGTCCTGCCGCTGCTGGTGGCGGCCTTGGGCTGGGCGTTTCTGGGCGAGCGGCCGCGGCCCCTGGGGGCCTTGGGCCTGGCGCTGGGCTTCGCAGGGGTGATCTGGATCATGGGCGGGCGGCTGCAGGGCGGATCGGACCCCGCGGCGATCGCCATGTGCGTGGGCGGGGCGCTGGCGCTGGCGGTGGCGACGCTGGCGCTGAGGGGCATCGCGCCGGGGCGCGGGCTGCTGATGATCGTGGGGCTGCAGATGTTCGTGGGGGCGGCGACGCTCGCGCCTTTGAGCTGGTGGCTGGAGGCGGGGATGGAGGCGCGCTGGACGCGGCCGGCGCTGATCGCCTTCCTCTACACCACGCTGGTTCCCGGGGTGATCGCGACGGTGATCTGGTTCCGCCTGGTGCGCCGGATCGGGGCGGTGAAGGCGGCCGCGTTCCACTTTCTGAACCCGGCCTTGGGCGTGGCCATCGCCTGGGTTCTGCTGGCGGAGCCGTTGGGCTGGCAGGACGCCGCCGGGGTCGCAGTGGCGACCTTGGGCATTCTGCTGGTGCAGCTGGCGCAGGATCGCGCGGCGGCGGCGCCCGGCGGGGAGGGCGCGGTCAGCCGGACGGGGTCGGGGCGACCTCCACCACCACCTCGTTCCGGCGGTTCCAGGGCAAGGTCCAAGGCGGGTCGTAGAAATAGGTCGTGACCTCGCCCGAAGGGGTCCAGCCGGAATTCGCCAGCGCTTCGCGCAGCTCCGGCGCACGCTCCAGCGCTCCGGAGACGAAGTAGTAGCCGGAGAAGGTGAGCGCGGCCTCGGTCCTGGGCGCGATCTCGCGCAGGGCGACGGCGGGGTCGGTGGGGCGCGGGGCGTCCTCGAGGGTCATGCCTTCGGGCAGGAAGAAGCGCATGGTCATGCGGTCGCCGCTCGACGAGGTCTCCACCGGCGCGGTCATGGCGATCTTTTGCGAGGGCGCGCTTTCTGCGGGAGAGGTTTCGACGGGGGCTGTCATGGCGATCTCGCCCCCCGCTTGGTTGGCGCCGTCGATGTAGCGGAAGAGGCGCCGGAAGGCGTCGCCGGAACCGTCGGCTTGGGTTTCGGCGACGAGCCGGGGGCCGTAGCGGCGGATCTCCACGTTCTCGGCCGGGCGGGCGAGGACCTCGTAGGGGACGAGGGGCGTCTCGGCGGCGGCGGGAAGGATCGCGGCGAGGGGCGCGAGGGCGGCGGCGAGAGTTTTTCGGAGGCGGGTCATGGGAAGGATACGCGCGAGGGGAGCGCGGGGTTCAACGACGGGCGGCGGCGGAGGGGGATCTCGGCTCGGGGGCGTCGAGCCCCGTCGCCTCGGGGCCTGACGGCCCGGCGCGGGCGGTAGGCGGGGGTCGGTCCGGCCCATGGAAGCCGGGATTGGGGGCCGCGGAGCGCTGCTTGCGCGGCGGCTGACGGGGGGCTCGTAGCTTGGGGGCCGACGCTTCGGCGCGACCGGCGAGACGCGGCGGGAGACGGGGAACCGAACGCTGCGACGGCGACCGACGGTTCGGCGTCCTTCACGACGTCGAAGATGCGTCGAGGCTGGGAGAGCCTCGACGTCGGCGAGGCGCGGGTTCGCCGGCTTTCGCCGGGACGCTCGCGCTTCGGACGCTCCGCAGGTCCGACGCGACCCGCTGGTGCGAGCCGAGTCGTCGTCCGGGTCAAGGCTGCCGAAGGCACGCCCGCAGGGCGCTCGGCCTTGAGGCGGGCGGCGACTCGGCGGACGCTCGGACAAGGCCCCTTGCGGGCCTTCCCCAGCAAACGGCGATCTTCCTTTCCGCAAGCGCTGACCTCAGCCGGTCCGGGCGCCGGGCCGCAAGGCCGCGAGGCGACGGGGCTCGACGCCCCTGAGCCGAGACCCCCCGAGGCCGGGCGCGACGGCCCCGACCCGCGCGCCGGGTCACACGTCGAGGTTTTCGACGTTCAGGGCGTTGGCTTGGATGAACTGGCGGCGGGGCTCGACCACGTCTCCCATGAGCTTGGAGAAGATCTCGTCGGCCTCGTCGACATGGTCGATCTTGACCTGAAGGAGGGTGCGCGCCTCGGGGTCGAGGGTGGTTTCCCAGAGCTGGTCGGGGTTCATCTCGCCGAGGCCCTTGTAGCGCTGGAGGCCGATGCCGCGCTCGCCCTCCATCATCACCGCGTCGAGCAGGGCCTGAGGGCCGCGGACGGGGTGGGCGCGCTCGCGGCGGCGGAAAACGGCGGGGCGGGCGTAGACGGCGGGCAAGTTGTGCGACAGGGCGGCGAGGCGGCGCGCCTCGGGCGAGGTGAGGGCGGAGCCGTCGAGCATGCGGACCTCGGCCACGCCGCGGACGGTGCGGGTGAGGCGCAGGCCGCCGTCGGCGGTCGGGGCGCCGGTCCAGCCCTGCTGGAACTCGGGCGAGATGAGGTTCATCCGCTCGGCCACTTTGTCGGCGGCGGATTGGGGGTCGGCGAGGCCCTCCTCGGTCAGGACGCCGGCGATGGCGGCCTGTTCGAGCACGAAACGGGGGACCTTGGAGGAGAAAGCGGAAAGAGCGGCGCGGACGGCGCGCGCCTCCTCGATAAGGTCGGCGAGGTCGGCGCCGGTGCGGACCTCGCCGTCGGCGAGTTCGAGGGCGGCGTCGGAGGAGCCTTCGCCCAGGAGATAGTCGTCCAGGGCGCGCTGGTCCTTCAGGTAGACCTCGGACTTGCCGCGCGCGACTTTGTACAGGGGCGGCTGGGCGATGTAGAGGTAGCCGCCTTCGATCAGCTCCGGCATCTGGCGGTAGAAGAAGGTCAGAAGGAGCGTGCGGATATGAGCGCCGTCGACGTCGGCGTCCGTCATGATGACGATCTTGTGGTAGCGGAGCTTCGAGACGTCGAACTCGTCGCGGCCGATGCCGGTGCCCAGCGCGGTGATGAGGGTGCCGACCTCCTGGCTGGAGAGCATGCGGTCGAAGCGGGCGCGCTCCACGTTCAGGATCTTGCCGCGCAGGGGCAGCACCGCCTGGTTGTGGCGGGAGCGGCCC
>JBCCPD010000458.1:0-3280 GCA_039025075.1 Pseudomonadota bacterium
GCGGACCGAGGACCAGGCCGTCCGGCGGTCCCGCTCCCTGGCGCGGAACACCCTCGCGCCGGGCGGCGATGGTCGCGCCGGCGGCCTTGCCGCCGCGCAGGACGACCGACCGGCTCGGCGCCGACGAGGCCGTAAGGCCGGGGGCCAGTTGAACCAAGATGAGGGACGCTGCAGACACGATTTCGCCGCGCGTTTTGCAACCATGGCGGAAGGGCGCGTCCGGCTCGACTCAGCTTCCAGCCTTTCACCCACTCCAAACAACTCACAGAAGCCCCGAACGGCCTCCCGTTTCCCGGAAGGAGGTCCGCTGCGCAACGACCACCAACCAGGCCGCCGACGTTTCACGAGGCCCGCGCCGAGACCGCCCTTGGCGGCTTGCGCGCGTCTGACAAGCGTCGTCCCGCCCGAACTCCGCCTACGCTTCAGAGCCGGCCTCAGCAGTCCGGGACTCCGCCGAACCGTCGCGGATCGAAGAGACGTCATCGGACGAAACCGTCGCGCCGCCTTCCAGCACGAGGCTCGGGGATGCGCCCGAGAGACGAACCTCCGTCACCCGCGCGAAGGTCCGGACCTCTCGGGTTTCGAACGTCGATTCGCCATCCGAGTACTCCACCTCGAAGCGGTAGGCCCCCGGGTCCGCCACGCGATCGCCCAGCTCTCCCGTCCATGTGAACGCCTCGGCGGCCGGATCGACGGGCACCCGGCCGACCACGGCGCCGCCTGCGTCCCGCACCACGAGCGCAGCCGCCGCGGCGCCGGGCATCGGCGACGTGGCAAGCTCCATCGGCGCGCCGTCGAATGGCGCGACAGCCGCCGTCTGCACCTCTTTGCCGATCCATTGCGCCAAGCCCGCGCCTGAGCCGCCCGCCACCGCATCGATCAACGCGTCGAGGCGCACATTGCTTTCGATCTGCTGCTCGACCGCGGAGAACGAGGCCAGCTGAGACACGAATTCGGTCGAGTCCATCGGCTGGAGCGGATCCTGGTTCCGCATCTGCGCTGTCAGCAAGGTCAGAAAGGTCTCGAAATCCGTCGTGGCCGCCGCCGAAGCGTCGGCGGTGTCGGAGCCGCCGGCCGCATCGCCGGTCTGCTGCGCGGTCGAGGCCGCTGTGGCCGTCTGAAGGGGGTCCATTCGGGGTCGAGCTCCTTCTCGATCAAACGCGCAGATCGAGGCCGGCGACGGCGATCCGCACCGGTCCCGAAGGCGCTTTGGGCGCAACAGGGCCGAACCCGTCGCCCTGGCCGGGCATGTCGGGCCGCCCTCGGTCCGGCGCGTCGCGGCGACCGTCGGATCCGAATTGCAGCGTCACCTCCTCATGACCCGCTTCGGCGAGCCCGCGCGCCAACGCCTCGGCGTGGCGGCGCATCAGATCGGCGGCCTCGGGCCGCTCCGCCAGAACGGTGGCGACCAGACCGGCTTCGGAGGCGGCGAGGGAGACGCGCACGCGTCCCAGCTCCGGCGGATCTAGACGGATCTCGATCTCGCCGCTTTCGAGCCGCCGCAGCGCGGTCTCGACCCGCGCCACGGCCGGGGGCGTTTCCGGAGCCGCCGAGCGAGGAGGCGCCTCGGCGCGGGTCGACGCGGTCTCGACCCGCGTCTCGGGCAGGTCAACGAGCGGCGGCGGAGCATCCGGCGAAGCTCCGTCGATGCGCACGACCGCCGCCTCGGCGCTCGCGGCCGGGCGCGCCTGCGTCATGGGCGCCTCGGGCGGCGCGGCCGCTATGCCAGACGCCGTGCCGGCGCGCGGCTCGGCCGCGGCCGTCGCGTCGCCATAGGCGCTCGGCTCCGGCGACATCGTCGAAGAGTGCGGAAGCGAGGTCGGCTGCAGCGCCCCCTCGGACGGTCCCGTCGCGGCGACAGGCTCTGGCTTGCTGACCGCGGAAGGCGCTTCGGAGCCGATCGGGGCCGCAGGCGCTGTAAAGCCTCTCGTGACCTCGCGGGCGACGGTCGACGAGGCGGCGACGTCCCGCGACGCAGGCTCCGGCGCGGGCTCGGGAGTTGGATCCGACGCAGACGCCGCATCGCTTGGGCGAGACGAAGCGGCGGCGGCAACCGCATCGACGATCCCGCGGTCCGGCGCCGGCGGCCGCGCGACAGGGGCCGGCGGAGCGGGGGCCTCCGCCGCCATCGGCGACGCCGCCGGCGGAGGCGCGCCGGGAGCCGAGTCCGACCAAGCCGGCGACGCGACGGGCGACCCCGCAGGCGTGGCGGCGACGACCGGGGACGAGGAAGGATCAAGCGGAATCGCCGGCGCCGAGACGGGCGGCGTCGGCGATGTCGGCGCAACCTCCTGCGCCATCGGAGGCCGCGCATCGATAGGGGGCGCAACCGCGTCCTCAAGCGCCAAAAGCGCCGCGAACGGGTCGTCGGCCATGCTCTCGGTTTCGCGACCCAATGCGATCTGGTCGTCGGCGCCCGTTATCTCCGCTCGATCCGCCTCGTTCGGCGGGGGCGCGGCAGTGGCTTTCGGCGCCGCGGCGTCCAACAGCTCGATCATTTCAGCCTCGATCTTCTGATCTCGTCGGGCTCCTTTAGCGGAGCAACGGTTACCAAGCCTTTACCTTGAGGGCTGCATATGGCCCGGCCGAGCCAATCGAAAGGACCCCGGCCATGATCGACGCCATCGCATCGGCCCCTTCGTCGCCAAGCCCGAGAACTCCAGATCGCGAGGCGCTGCGCGACGCGGCGACGGCCTTCGAAGCGGCCTTCCTCGCTGAGATGCTGGGCCATGCCGGCGTCGGCGGTACGCCCGATTCGTTCGGCGGCGGGGCCGGAGAAGACGCCTTCTCCAGCCTCTTGACGCAGGAGCATGCGCGCCTGCTGGCCGAAAAAGGCGGTCTGGGCCTTGCCGACGCCATAGAAGCCTCGCTGGCGCAGCGCTACGGCCTGCCCGGCGAAGGATGAGCGCCCAGGCCCTGGATCGGGCGGAGCGGGCGCTCCGCGACGAGGCGGAATTGCTGCGCGCCGGGCGCTTCGAGGAGATCGTCCGCGATGGCGCGGAGCGGCGCGCCCTTGTCGACGCCGGTCTGGCCGAGGCGACACGGAGAGGCCCCGAGGCGGAGGCCGGCCTGCTCCGGCTCAAGGCCGCGGCGGGACGCAACGCGGCGATGCTGCAGGCGGCGCTGGACGGGCTGAAGGACGCTCGGCGCGAAATCGACGCCGGCGCGAATGCGCGACGGAGGATCGGCTACGGCCCGGACGGAGCCATGCTGGGCGCGCCGCAGGGGCCTCAGCGAGACGTAAGAGGATAGCGCGGCTTGGCTTGCGCATAGCGGCGAA
>JBCCPD010000459.1:0-3277 GCA_039025075.1 Pseudomonadota bacterium
GTGAGCCTGGCCGCTCGCCTCCAAGTATTCCACATCGGCCCAGGCAATCCACTTATGGTCGGTCATCGCCGTTGGAGGTGAAGGGAGCCCGTCCGTGTCAGCATCCGTTCCGAGCCCGCCGGCGATCTCGATCAAGTCGCATCCGGCCGCCGGGTCCGCCGTCGACGAGGCGGCGCAAGGGCGTTTCGACGACCTGATCTTTCCACGCCCTGCCGCAGGCGCGCCCGCGCTCCAGCCTCTGCGCGAGCGGCTGGAGCGAAACGGACAGTTCGGCGACGGGCAGCTGGCGGGCCGGCTGTTTCCGATCGCCTGCGTCGCGCTCGAGGTGACCCAGCGGTGCAATCTCGACTGCACGCTCTGCTATCTGTCGGACCTGGCCGAGGCGACGCCGGACGTGCCGCTGGACGTGCTCTTCGCCCGGATCGACGAGATCCACGCCCGGTTCGGCCCACATACCAACATCCAGGTGACGGGAGGCGACCCGACGCTGCGCCCGCTGGCGGATCTGGAGGCGCTGGTGGCGCGGATCCGGTCGCTCGGGATGCGCTCGGCGCTGTTCACCAACGGCATCCGCGCCGACCGGACGATGCTGGAGCGCCTCGCCGAAGCGGGCCTGAACGACGTCTCGTTCCACGTGGACACGACCCAGAACCGAAAGGGGTTCGCGGACGAGTCGGACCTCAACGCGGTCCGCGCGGACTGTCTGAAGCGGGCGGCGGGGCTCGGCCTCAGGGTGAACTTCAACACGACCCTGCATGACGGCAACATCGAGCAGGTTCCGGCCCTGCTCGCCTGGTTCATCGCCCATGCGGACGCGATCAATCTCGCCTCCTTCCAGATGCAGGCGGAGACCGGGCGCGGCACCGCGGGCGCGCGGGCGCCGACCGTGACGCGCGAGCGGGTGCGGGCGATGATCGAGACGGCCACGGATGGAGCGGCGGATTTCGACGTGTTCGGGATCGGGCACCAGGACTGCAACCTGCACGCCTCCATCCTCGCCGCCGGAGGGCGCCAAGCCCCGCTCTACGGCGACGCGCCGTTCTTCCACGCGGTGTTCTCGCATTTGGCGGGGGGCGCGGAGGCCAGCGCGGCGGACTGGAACGACGACCGCACGACCGTGTTCCGCGCCCTCGGGGTCGTCGCGCGGCGGCCGCGGCTGTGGCCGGGCGCGCTGAGAGCCGTCAGGGCGAGCCTGGGGCCGCTCTGGCCCGCGCTGCTGCGCGGACGCCGGCCGCATCGGCTCAGCCTCTTCGTGCACAACTTCATGTCGGCCGAGGCGCTGGACCATGCCCGCTGCGAAAGCTGCGTCTTTCTCGCGATGACGGACAAGGGACCGCTGGCGATGTGCGCCTTCAACGCCGATCGAGACGCCTATCTTCTGCCGGATCTGACGCCCGAGGCGCGGGCGCGCAAGCGGGCCGGGATGGCGCTCAAGGAGCTGAAGGGGCGTCTGCGGGCCCGAGCCGACGCGGACCGATCCCGACGCGCCGACCGACGGAGCGTGTCGTGAGCGGGCTGCGCCGAGCGGCCGGGCGGATCGCGAAGGCGGGCCTGCTGCTTGCGCTGGCCGCCTGCACCAGCATCGAACGCGCCGCCCTGCCGCCCTCCGCCGTCACGGATCCGGGTTGGCTCGCGTTCAGCGCCGGCTCGCCGAAGCGGGTCGATCACGAGGCGTGGGATCGGTTCCTCGCCGCCTACCGGAGCGTCGATGGCGACGGGGTCGCGCGGATCGACTATGCCGGCGTCTCGCCGGAAGATCATGCCGCGCTGAAGACCTACATCGCGGCGTTGGGCGGCGAGGACGTCGCGGCGCTCGACCGGCCCGAGCAGCTGGCGTTCTGGATCAACCTCTACAACGCCGTCACGGTGGACGTCGTGCTCGACGCCTATCCCGTGCGCAGCATCCGCAACATCGGGCCCAGTCCGCTTCCGACCGGGCCCTGGAACGCGCCGAGGACGCAGGTCGGCGGCAAGGCGCTGAGCCTCAACGACATCGAGCATGCCATCGTGCGCCCGATCTGGCAGGACGCGCGCGTCCATTACGCCTTCAACTGCGCCGCCGTCGGGTGCCCCAACCTCGCCGAAACCGCCTATCGCGGCGAGACGATCGACGCCCAGCTCGATCGGAACGCCCGCGCCTTCGTCAACGATCCGCGCGGGTTCCGCGAGGAAGACGGCGCGATCGCGGCGTCGAAGATCTATGCTTGGTTCAAGGAGGACTTCGGCGGCTCCGACGCCGGCGTGCTGTCTCATGCACGTCGTTACGCCGAACCGGCGTTGGCGGAGCGCCTTGCCGTGTTCGAACGCGTAGGGCGGTACGACTACGACTGGAGACTGAACGATGCGGAGGCGACGCGGATCACCTCGCTACGATGAATGCGATGTCCGTCGTCAGCGCCCATGAGGCTTCCAAGCTGATTTCGTAGCGGAGGGTTTTCGGTTCGTCGTGCCCGAGGAGGCCAGACGATGAGACGGAAGGCCGGGACGACGAAACCGGCGGCCGAGAAGGTCGTGCGGGACATCCGACGCAGAACGCGGAAGCGCCCTCGCGCGGAGGAGAGCGAGCGGGCCAACGCCATCGCTCCGAGAGAGACCGCGAACGCGCATCGTGCTGGAGGGGCTGCGCGGCCAGTAGAGCACCGCCGAGCTGCGCCGGCGCGAGGGGATCGCGACGAGCCTCCGCTGCAGCTGGTCCAAGGAATTCCTCGAGGCGGGCGAGCGCCGGCCGTCGGGCTATACGGCGCGCCAGCCGGCGGCGCCGGAGGTCGAGGCGCTGCAGGCCGAGGCGTCGGCTCTGAAGGAAGCGGCGGCGGACCTCGCTCTCGAGAACCGGCTGCTGAAAGAAAGCAGGCTTGGGGGCGAGCCGTGATCCGCCATCGGTCCGAGGCGGCGCCCGTGATCGCGCCATCGGTCCGAGCGACCGCCGGCGACGGCGAGCGGAGACGGCGCATGAGATGCCCTGCCTGGGAGAAGCCGGAGATCATCCGCCTGGTCGAGGGCTCGCGCCCGCCGGCGAAGCGCATGCTGTAGAAACTCGGCGTCCCGCGCAGCCCCTTCCGCCGTCGGCAGGCCCGCCGGCGGGTTTTCGGCGAGGCCGGCCTCGAGGATCGCCGGCCGCATCCCGGCCGGGTCTGAAACCGGATCCCTGACGAGGTGCGGGAGGCGATCGTCGAGCTGGCGCCGGACGAGACGTATCTCTCGTCCCGAGAGTTGCCCGTGCCGTTCACGGACGCGAAAAGGCGCTTCATCGCAGAGGCTTCCGTCCACCGCATCCTCA
>JBCCPD010000460.1:0-3275 GCA_039025075.1 Pseudomonadota bacterium
ATGCTGGATTGGGAGGCGCCGACGGGCGGCTATCTGATCACCGGGTGCCTGGCGACCGGGCGGGCGGCCGGGCGCGCCGCGGCGGCGTGGGCGCGGGCCAGCGCGGCGGGGTGAGGGTGGGGAGCCCGTTCGGGCCCTGGTCCGAGCTGCGCTCGAACGGCGGCCCCGCCCGAACTCCCCCTTCAAGCGCGAGATCGCGGGGACCGTGGCGGGGAGATCTCCGCGCTGCGAAGCGTCGCGCCTGGCGTCCGGCCGGGCAGCGAAGCCGAGTTGTTCGCCGGGTCAAGGCTCGCGCAGCGACCGCGCCCCGCGCGGCTTGGCCTTGAGGCGGCGGGCGACTCGGCGCACGCTTGGAGCAGAGCCCTTGGGCTCTTCCCCAGCAAACGCGTTCTTCTTCAAAGCCCGCAAAACGCCTGCCGTCCCGGGCGCCCGCGCGAAGCGCGCGAGCCGATGGGGCTCGATGCCCCGGAGGCGAGCCCCCCGGGCGCAGGCCTCAGTAGAGCTCGCCGGGGCGGCAGTTGACGTGGAGCTCGGCGACGGAGGCCTCGTTCGGGAGGGTCAGGGCGAGCTCGATGAGGCGGGCGACCTCCTGCGGCTGCGTCATGTCCTTGGCGCCGGGAAAGGCGCCGCGGGCCATGTCGGTGTCGACGAGGCCCGGGCAGACGGCGGTGGCGCGGATGCCGTGGTCCCATCCCTCCTGCCGCAGGGCGTGGGCGAGGGCGACGGCGGCGAATTTCGACATCGAGTAGAGCGACGTGCGCGGGGATGCGACGCGCTTGCCGGAGAGGGAGGCGACGATGACGGCGCGGCCGGCGCCCGAGGCCATGAGCGCCGGCCAGGCGGCCTGGGCGAGGCGGCGGGGGGCCTTGACGTTGACGTTCAGCATGAGGTCGAGGTCGGCGTCCTGGGCCTCGATGACGCTTTTTTCGACGATGACGCCGGCGTTGGCGACGACGGCGTCCAGGCGGCCGAAGCGGATCTGGGCGGCGGCCACCCATTCCTCCTCGTGCCCTCCGAGGGCGTCGTAGGCGAAGATCTGAGCGGCGTTCCGGGGGGCCCAGGACGGGCGCTCGCCGGAGCGGATGCCCAAGGAAAGGCGCCAGCCGGCGGCGAGGAGGCGCTGCGCCGCGGCGGCGCCGATGCCGCGATTGGCGCCGGTGAGGAGGGCGACGCGGGGCTCGCTCACCAGACCGGCGCCTTGTTCTGGGTGGAGACATGGGCGGCGACGACCTTCCAGCCGACGTCGTCGAACTTGATCCAGGTCTGGGATTGGCGGCCGACGAGGTCCTGGCCGCGGACCTTGAACTCGAGGTTCACGGTGGCGAAGTCCTCGCCCAGTGTGAGGATTTCGAGGCGCAGGCGCTGTTCCTTGAGGCCCGGGCCGGGGGGGCGGCGCACGCGGTGGGCGTGGATCTCGTCGAAACCGTAGCCGTTCTCGTGGAGCGCGTAGCGGATGGTGTGGGAGGAGTTCCAGAACGTGGCGTCGAGGACGTCGACGTCCTTGGTTTCGAGGGCCGTTTCGTAGCGCTCGAAAAGGGCGGAGACCTCGGCGACGACATGGGGCAGGTTGGGGGTGCGGTCGGTCATGGAGCCTCCGAAAGGGCTTCGGCGAGGGCGACGAGGGACATGTCGGAGCCCCGGGCGGCGATGAGGGAGAGGCCGATGGGGGCGCCGTCGACCTCGCCCAGGGGGAGGGAGATCTGCGGGTGGCCGCAGAGGCCGCCGACGGCGCACAGGGCGTTGACGTGGAGCCGGGCGCGGTCCTTGGCGGAGAGGGGGACGCCTTTGAGAGGAGCGGGGCCCGGGGTGGTCGGCAGGGCGACGATCGCGCCTTGGGCGGTGAGGCGGCGGAGGCGGCCTCGGGCCTCGTCTCGGATTAGGGCGGCCCAGGGGAGTTCCGCGCGGTCGGTCTGGGCGCCGGACATCAGGGTGCGGGCGACGAGGAAGGAGAAGCGGGGGGTCTCGGCCTCGACCCACTCGGCGAAGGTGTCCCAGGCCTCGGCCATCTGCAGGGTGCGTTGGGCGCGGCCCCAGGCGGCGAGACCGGGCGGGGCGAGCGCGGTCTCCTCGGCGCCGCCCATGAAGGCGGCGAGGCGGGAGATGGCGGGGGCGAGGGCGGTCTCGACGGCCTCTCCGGCGAAAGCGAAGGCGTCGGCGGCGATGAGGAGGCGGCCGGGGAGGAGGCCGGGTTCCTCGCCCAGCAGGACGGCGGAGGCGCGGCGGAAGGTCTTGGCGTCTCGGGCGAACCAGCCGGTGGTGTCTGAGGACGGCGCCTGGGGGAGCATGCCGGTCAGGTTCAGGCGGCCGTGGGTGGGGCGCAGGCCGTAGAGGCCGCAATAGGAGGCCGGCACGCGGACGGAGCCTCCGGTATCGGTGCCCAGGGCGATGTCGCAGAGGCCCTGGGCGACGGCGGAGGCGGAGCCCGAAGAGGAGCCTCCGGGCACGCGGTCGGGGGCGCGTGGGTTGAGAGGGGTGCCGTCGAAGGCGTTCTCGCCGAGCAGGCCGAGGCTGATCTCGTCGGTGACGGTCTTGCCGATCAGGGTCGCGCCGGCGTCGAGCAGGGTCTGCACGGCCCAGGCGTTTCGCGGCGGGACGGGGTGAGTGCGGGCCCAGTCCGGATTGCCGGCGCCGGTGACGCGGCCGGCGACGTCGAAAAGGTCCTTGGCGGCGAAGGTCAGGTTTCTCAGGGGAGCCGCGGCGGCCCCGGGGACCTCGAAGCGGGAGACGAAGGCGCCGCCGCCCGAGTCCGGAGGCGGGGCGTCGGCGGGCGGCGGAGGATCGGCGGGCATGGGGGAGGCTCCGAGAGGACTGGCGTTGCGGGGCAGCGTGCCCCGGCGCGGCGGGCGCGGGCAAGGGCGGGACGTCGGCGGCGCGGTCCGGCCCTGGTCCGAGCTGCGCTCGAACGGCGGCCCCGCCCGCACTCCCCGAGTTTGGGAGGGGCCGGGGCGGTTTGGGCTCGGGCGGGGTTTCGGTGGGTTCGGAAAGTCGCCTCTCGGCGTCGGCGTCGGCGTCGGCGTCTGCATCGACGTAGGGGCGCGGCTTGCGCGGCGAGCCCCTGCCACCGGAGCGTTCTGGGGCGGGTTCGAGACGAGGTTTAGCGTGGGGACTTGGCGGGACGGGCTTGGGCGGTCCGGCCTAGGTGTTCAGTCCCGGCATCTGATGGGTTGGATCGAGGGTGAACCTTTGCCGCTCCTTGGTCCATGTTTTGCAGATGAACTCGTAGGGCGTGAGGCCGCCGAGCGTCTTCAGGCGACGGGCGAAGTTGTAGGCTGCGA
>JBCCPD010000461.1:0-3266 GCA_039025075.1 Pseudomonadota bacterium
CCCGACCGCGCCGCGAAGCCGCTCCAGCACCGAGGCTGGCGCGGCAGGCGCCTCCCGCGGCGCGCCCGCCTCGCGCTCAGGCTCGGGCTCGCTCGGCTCGGCGCCGCCGCGGGTGAGGGGCGGGTCGCCCTCCTCCGCCTCATAAAGCGCCGCGCCCTCAGGCTCCGCCTCGCGCCGCGCCGCGCCGATGGGCTCGGGCGCCGCCAGCTTGCTCGACCTCGGCTTCGCCAGCCGATGGGCGAGCCGCGACAGCCCCCGCACGCCGGAGCGCCCGGCCCCCCGCAGCGCCCAGGCGGAGCCTGCGGCCATCCAGGCCGTCGCCCGCCCGATCTCCGCCCGGTCGATCCCCGCCGCCAGAAGGCCCAGCGCCAGCGCGATCGCCGACAGCCCCAGGCTCAGCGGCAACGCGCCGGCCGCCGCCGCCGCCGGCGCGGCCTCCAACGCCGCGCGCCCGATGCCGTCGCCCAGCAGCCCGCCCAGCCCATAGGGATGCGCCCAGCCCGCCGGCGGCACATGCGCCGCCAAAGCGCCCGAGACCGCCAGCACCGCCGGCGGCATCGCCAGCAGCCTCGACCAGACCCTCCCCTCCCCGGCATGCAGCACGAAGCGCAGCGCCCAGGCGCCGGCCAGCCCCGGCAGCATCCACGCGCTCAGCCCCAGCGTCCGCGCCAAAGGATCGGCCAGCGTCGCCCCCGGCAGCCCCAGCCAATTGCCGGGCGAGTCCGACGTCGCATTGAAAAAGCTCGGATCCGCCGGATCGTAGCTCCCCAACGACAGCGCCAGCACGGCGGCGACCGCCAGCAGCCCCAGCCCCAGCAGCTCCATCCCCCGGCGCCGCAGAGCCTCGGACCAGGTCGCCGGCAGCAGCGGCTCGCGCAGGTCGTCCTCGAACGCGTCCTCCGCCTCGTCGGCGCGGGAGAAGAAGGCCATCCGATCGCTCCTAAGTCCGGGACCCGAGGTGCGCGCGGACCAGCCTCAGGCCGCGCGCCACCGTCTCGGTCGTCTCCACCAGGGCGACGCGCAGATAGCGCGCCCCCGCGTCGCCGCCGCCGAGCCAGTCCGGCGCGGGCCGCGACAGATACGTCCCGGGCAGGGCGCGCACCCCCGTCTCCCGCCACAGCGAGAGCGCGGCCGCCTCCCCGTCCCCCACGTCCAGCCACAAGAAGAACCCGGCCGAGGGCGGCGCATAAGCGTTCCACCCCCCCAGGATCTCATCCGCCAGCCGGTATTTTTCCCTGTAAAGCGCGCGGGAGGCCTCCACATGCGCCTCGTCCCGCCAGCACGCCGCCGCCGCCATCTGCGCCGGCAAGGGCAGGGGCGCCCCCGCATAGGCCCGCAGCTTCCTCAGCGCCGTGATGTTCCGAGGGCCCGAGGCCGCGAACCCCGACCGCAACCCCGGCAGGTTCGACCGCTTGGACAGCGAATGGAACGCCACCACCCGCTCCGGGTCAGCCTCCATCGCCTGCGCCGCCTCCAGAACCCCGGTCGGAGGCGCATCGCGGTACACCTCCGAATAGCATTCGTCCGCGAACACCAGGAAATCGTGCTTCTCCGCCAGCCCGATCAGCTCCCGCCACCGCGCCAGGTCCGCCACCGCCCCCTGCGGATTCGACGGCGAGCAATAGTAGACCGCCGCCGTCCGCCGCAGCAGATCCTCGGGCAGGGCCCCGAAATCCGGCAGGAACCCCGTCTCCGGCCCCGCATTGATGTAGACCGGCTCGGCCCCCGCGGTCAGAGCCGCCACCGCATAGCACTGATAGAACGGGTTCGGCAGCAGCACCGCCGGCCTCTCGCCGTTCTTGCGCTCGGGAACCAGCGCCACGCAGGCCGCGAACAGCCCCTCCCGCGTGCCGTTCAACGGAAACACCCGCTCCGGCGCCGCCCGCGCGTCATCCAAGCCATAGCGCAGCTTCAGCCAGCCGCAGATCGCCTCCAGCAGCTCCGGCGCGCCGTCGTTCGGGGGATACCGCCCATAGCCCGCCGCATGCTCCGCCAGCACCTGATCCAGAAACGGCGGCGGCGCATGCCGCGGCTCCCCCAGCGACATCGCGATCGGCTCGCCCCCCGGCGCCACGGGGTCGAGCAGCGCCCTCAGGCGCGGAAACGCGTATTCCGGCAGGTCCGAGAACCGCTCGGGCTGCTGCATGGGCCTGGCCTCATTCCGGGCGAGACGATCTTGGGCGTCGCCCCTGCCGACCGAAAAGATAACCGAACCGAGGCGCTTGCGTCCAGTTCCTGAACCGCCCTCGCAATTCCGGGGCCAAGGCGCCGCGTCCCTGCAACGCTTCGGCCCTTGTGGGCGCGCCCCGGGCATGCGACCTCGCGCTCATGCTCCCGCGCCTCTTGCGAACGCCCTATGCCGGGCCGGCGATCATGCTGGTCGCCTCCGCCTTCATGGCCTTCACCTCGGTCCTCGCCAAGGCGATGGGCACCGGGGCCGGGGGCGGCGCGGCGCTGCACCCGTTCCAGATCAGCTTCTTCCGCTTCATCGTCGCCTTCGCGCTGGTCAGCGTCGCCCTCGCCGCGCTCCGACCAAGCCTCGCCGGGGCGCCCTGGCGCCTGCACGCCCTGCGCAGCTTTCTGGGCTGGTCGACGGTCTCCTGCCTGTTCCTCGCGGCCCTGCACATCCCGCTCGCCGACGCCACGGCCATCGGCTTTCTGGGCCCCGCCGGCGCCATGGTCCTCGCCGCGCGCTTTCTGGGCGAGCGTCCCGGCGCCGCTCGCTGGTCCGCCGGCTGCGTGATGGTGGCCGGCGCGCTGCTGCTGCTGCGCCCCGGCGTCGCCGTCATCCATTGGGCGGCCTTCGCGGCCCTGGCCTCGGCGGTCTTCAACGCCGTCGAGGCCGTGCTGATCAAATACCTGTCGCGGACCGAGCCGACCTTGCGGATGCTCTGGATCAACAACCTCTTCGGCGTCTTCATCGCCGCGGTTCCGGCGGCGCTGGTCTGGCAGACGCCCGGCTGGGCCGAGCTCGCCCTCGGCGCGGCCCTCGGGGCGGCGATGCTCTGCGTGCAGATCTGCTTTTTGACCGCCATGAAGCTGGGCGACGCGAGCTATATCGGCCCCTTCTTCTACGCCACCCTGGTCTTCGCGGCGCTCTACGACCTGGCGCTCTTCGGCGACGCGCCGGATTTCTGGGGCGCGGTCGGGGCCGGCGTCATCCTGCTCGGCGCCGTCGCCATGGCCGCGGCTGAGGGGCGCCGCCGCGCCGCCGTCCCCCCGGCCTGAGGCGCTCAGGCGGTCAGCGCCGCCTCCGCCGCCGCGCC
>JBCCPD010000462.1:0-3254 GCA_039025075.1 Pseudomonadota bacterium
CCGAGCGCGGCATCCGCCTGGTCTACGGCGCCGGCGACGTGGGCCTGATGGGCGCCGTCGCCGACGCCGCCATCGCCGCCGGCGGCCAGACCCTGGGCGTCATCCCCCGCAACCTGCAGGCGAGAGAGGTCGGCAAGACCGGCCTCACCACCTACATCGCCACCGAAACGATGCATGAGCGCAAGAAGGTGATGTTCGTGAACTCCGACGCCGTGGTCGCGCTGCCCGGCGGCCCCGGCACCCTCGACGAGCTTTTCGAGGCCCTCACCTGGCGCCAGCTCGGCCTGCACGAAACCCCGATCTTCTGCGTCAACGTCGCCGGCTACTGGGACCCGCTCGTCGCGATGATCGAGCACCTGGCCGAGCGCGGCTTCTGCGAGCGCTCTTTTCTGGACTTCATGACCACGGTCCCGTCGGTCGCCGACGTCTTCGCCGCCCTCGACGCCCGCGCCCCGGACTGAACCCCCGACCGAGCCCCCGACTGAGCCGGCCCGCGCGCGCAGCTCTCCGTCGCCGCGCCCGCGAAAAAAACCGTCAGCCCAGCTCCACCCAGGCGATCTCCGCCGGGGCGCCCAGGCGCACCGGCACCACCGAATAGCCGAGCCCGGCGGTGACGACCAGCTCGCGCCCGCCCTCCGCGTAGCGCCCCCACGCATAGCGGGCCCCGTGCTTCGACGGGATCCAGGGCGCGCGGCCCAGGATCCGCACCTGCCCCCCATGGGTGTGGCCCGACAGGGTCAGCGCCGCCCGCTCCGCCTGAGGAAAGATGTCGGGCTCGTGGGCCAGCAGGATCGTGGGCGCGCCCTCGGGCGCCTCGGCGAAGGCGGCGTCCAGATCATGGGTGCCGGTCCAGCTGCGGCCCGGACCCCGCCGGTCGATCCGCTGATCGCCCAGCCCGGCCAGCCAGAACGCCCCGCCCCGCGGCGCCTCCAGCCGAACCGATCGGTTCTCCAGCACCGGAACGCCCGCCGCCTCCAACGCTTCCCAAGCGGCGCAGCGCCGCCCCTCGAAGGCGGCGTCCTTATGGTCGCGCCAATCGTGGTTGCCCAGAACCGCCCAGACGCCCGAAGGCGCCTCCAGCGCCGCCAGCCGCCGCGCCGTGTCGCGCGGATCGCAGCGCCGGCCCATGGGAAAGACATGGCTGACATAGTCGCCCAGCAGCACCGTCAGGTCGGGCTTGAGGGCGTTCACCGCCGCCACCAGCGCTTCGAGCCGCGCCGGCGGCATCCACGGCTCTCCCATATGGAGATCGCCGATCGCGGCGATGCGCAGGGACGGGCCGTCGCCCCAGGCGGCCGGCCGGCTGCGATGGCGGGCGACCCGCACCCGCGCGCCGCCGTCGCCCAGGCCGCGGCCCGCGGGAAACGGGCCCAGATGCTCGGGCGGCTCCGGCAGGCCTCGCTCCGCCGGGGGCGGCTCGTCCGCCGGCCCGAAAAGACCCGCGTCGCCCGCCCCCTCGGCCGCGCCCGCCGGCGCGATGCGAGCGCCGTCGAGCCGTTCCGCGCGCGTCCCGGACGCGGCCCCGCGCCCGGCATCGGGCGGCGAGGCCGCCCGCGCCTTCGCCGGATCGCGCCTCAAGCGATCAGCCGCCGGCCTTGGCCAGACGCTCGGCCACGTTCTCCCAGTTCACCAGATTGTCGAGGAAGTTCGACAGGTACACCGGCCGCTTGTTGCGGAAATCGATGTAGTAGGAGTGCTCCCACACGTCGCAGCCCAGCAGCGCCGTCTGCCCGAAGCACAGCGGGTTCACCCCGTTCTCGGTCTTGGTCACCTTCAGCGCGTCGCCGTCCTTCACCAGCCAGCACCAGCCCGAGCCGAACTGCCCGGCCCCGGCCGCCGCAAACTCTTCCTTGAACTTGTCGACGGACCCGAACGCGTCGACGATCCGCGTCTCCAGTTCCGACGGCATCGCCCCCTTGCCCGGCCCCATCATCTCCCAGAACTGATTGTGGTTCCAATGCTGGGAGGCGTTGTTGAAGATCCCGTTCTGCGCCACCGCGCCGGACTGGTAGGTCCCGACCACGATCTCCTCGAGGCTCTTGTCGGCCCACTCCGTCCCGTCGATCAGCTTGTTTCCGTTGTCGACATAGGCCTTGTGGTGGAGGTCGTGGTGGAACTCTAGCGTCTCCTTGGACATGCCGGCGTCGGCCAGAGCGTCATGGGCGTAGGGCAGCGGGGGAAGTTCGAAGGCCATGGGGTCGGCTCCCTGTAAAGTCATCGAAGTCAGGTCGGCGGTCGTCGGTGATCCCGGAACGCCGAAGCGCGGCGCGCCGTTCCATCCCGCGGCACATCTAGACCGCCGGGCGCGCGCCTCCAACCCCTTGCGCGGCCGCCATCGCCTCAGACCGCGATCAGCGCCGCCGCCACCCGCCGATCCTCGGCCAGAAGCACGTTGAAGGTGCGGCAGGCGCTGGGCGTGCTCATCGGCTCCACGCCTATGCCCGCCGCCTCCAGCGCCTCGCGCGCCGGTCGCGGCAGCACGGCCACGTCCGCGCCCAGGCCGATCAGCAGCACGTCGATCTCCTCGGCCGCGGCGAGGAACGGCGCCACCGCCTCCGGCGTGATCCGATCGGGCGCCTGGACCGCCCAATCCTCCATCCGCTCCGGCAGCAGCGCCAGGCCCCCCAGATGGCGCAGACCGCCCACGGTGAAGCCGCCGCCGCCATAGGCGTCGATGGGCGGGCGGCGCTCGAAGCTGATCTCATTCATCCGCATCGCCGTCTCCTCCGGCCCTCTACCCGTCCCACAGCGGCAGCCCCGTCAGGGCCGAGGCCGCGATCAGCCCAAAGGCGATGCGCCGGAACGCCGCCTGGCTGGCGCGCGGATACAAAAGCGCGCCGCCCCGGATGGCGAGCGCGTAGATCGGCGCGAGGCACAGCCCATAGGTCACCGCCTCGGCCGTGTAGAGCCCGTTCCACAGGAACAGCGCTCCGCCCAGGGGAAAGCTCACCGCGAAAAGCGCGATGATGTTCGCCCGCAGCCGCTCCGCCGCCGCCTCGCGGCCCAAGTAAAAGACCACCGGGGCCACGCCGCTCAACCCCGCCACGCCGCCGCCGAAGCCGCTCAGGAACCCCACCCCGGTCTCCGCCGCCGGGTGCAGCGGCCCGGTCCAACGCAGACCCGAGGCCAGAGCCACGATCACCGCCAGCGACGCCGCGCACAGGCCCCAGCGCAGCGCCTCCGGCTCCGCCGTGGTCAGCGCCCAGACCCCCGCCGGCACGCCGACCGCCAGGCCCAGTCCCAGCCGCGCCACC
>JBCCPD010000463.1:0-3251 GCA_039025075.1 Pseudomonadota bacterium
ATCGTCAGGTGCGGGAACAGGTTGAAGTGCTGGAACACCATACCGACCTCGGAGCGGATCTTGTCGATGTTCTTCAGATCGTGCGTCAGCTCGATCCCGTCCACCACGATATGGCCCGACTGATGCTCCTCCAGCCGGTTGATGCAGCGGATCAGCGTCGACTTGCCGGACCCCGAAGGCCCGCACACCACGATGCGCTCGCCGCTGTTCACGGTCAGGTTGATGTCGCGCAGCACGTGGAACTCGCCGTACCACTTGTTCATGCCGGTGATGGCGATCGCGACCTCGTCGCTCACCTGCATCCGCGAGGGATCGACGGAGCTGTCGGCTTCGGCGGCGGCGTCGGTCATGGCGGCGTTCCTCTCGGAGATGGTCGCTCGTCGGCGTTTGCGTCGAATTAACGACATACCCCGTCCTGCGCCGGCAGGCGAAGGGGAAATCGCGGTCTGAGGCGACAATCGAGGCGCCGGTTCGCGGACTGCCCGCTCCGCAGGCGCCTTCAGGGGTCGTCCTGCCTGCCGAAAGGCCTCGCGCCCTCCGGCGGAGGACCCGAGATCTCATCCGGATCGAATCGCGTCACGCCCCGCGGCGCCGCCGAACGCGGCCCGCGCCGGCACGCGCTCAACAACGCCTCCAGCGCCGCCTCCGGCCCCTCGGCGAACAGCTCCACCCGTCCGTCGGGCAGGTTCCGCACCCAGCCGCTCAGCCCCAACCGCGCGCCTTCGCCCCGCGCCCAAACCCGATAGCCCACGCCCTGCACCCGTCCTTCGATCCGCGCCGCGACGCGCGCCGCCGGCCGGCCGCCGCTCACGCCGCAGCCCGCCCCGCGAAGGGCAGCCGCTCGATCAGCGCGAAAGGCGCCCCGCCGCCCGGGTCTCCGTAGACCGCGATCTCCGTCACCGGCAGCGGCGCCCGGCACAGCGGCGCGACCCGCGGCGCCAGCGCCTCGGCGACGCGCGCCAGCGCCTCCGCCTCCAGCGGTCCGGCCAGGGTCAGGTGGAACGAGAACGCCTCCAGCACGTAAGGATAGCCCCAGCGCGTCAGGTTCGCCTCCTGCGCTTCGGTCAGTCCGGCCTTGCGCCGCCGCGCCAGCTCGCCTTCCGAGGGCGGCGCCCTGAACCCGTCCAGCTCCGTCACGCAGGCCGCCGCCAGCGCCGACATCTCCGGGCTGGGCGCCGACAGGCGCAGCGAGGCGAACCGCGTCGCCGCCGACAGCCGCAGCGCCGGCGCCTCGAACGGCGCCGTCCGCGCGGCCAGCGCCGCCGCCGCGGCGATCAGCTCATCGGCCGCGCGCCCCTCCGCCAGGGCGAAGGGCGGCTTGAGCGTGCCGTGAAAGCCGTAGCGCCGGGAAAACGCCGTCATCTCCGACAGCGCCCCCGGCAGGCCCTCCACCTGCGGCTGCTCCGCCGGCGCCCGCGCCTCCGCGTCCCAGCCCAGCCAGGCCGAGCCCCAGCGCCACAGCTCCGACCCCGAGGGCGGCGCGTAGTAGATCGCGTATCGCTCGAACCCGCTCATCCCGGCGCCTTCCCCGCACGCATGCGCCACCGCATGCGACTAAAGAGATCAATGTTTCCAACGAAAATCAGGGCGTCCACGCGTGGACGCCCCGATCGCGCAGCCCGAAAGCCTCAGCCCCCGAAGGCCACGCAGGTCTGGGTCTGGTCGCCCAAGCCCTCGATCCCCAGCTTCATCACGTCCCCGGGCTTGAGGAACCGCTGCGGCTTGAACCCCGCGCCCACGCCCTCGGGCGTCCCGGTCGCGATCACGTCGCCCGGCACCAGCCGCATCTTCGAGGACATGTAGGCGATGCACTCGGCCACGCTGAAGATCATGTCCTTGGTGTTCGAATCCTGCACCCGCTCCCCGTTCAGCTCCAGCCACAGCTGCAGCGTCTGCGGATCGGGGATCTCGTCGGCGGTCACCATCAGCGGCCCGGTCGGCGCGAAGCCCGGCGCCGACTTGCCCTTGGTCCAGGTGCCGCCCGGCTCGAACTGCCACTCCCGCTCCGACAGGTCGTTCACCACGCAGTAGCCGGCCACGCAGTCCAGCGCCTCGGCCTCCGAGACGTGCTCGGCGGTCTTGCCGATCACCACGCCCAGCTCCACCTCCCAGTCCGACTTTTCGGAGCCCTTGGGGATCACCACGTCGTCGTCCGGCCCGGCCAGGGTCGAGGCCGCCTTGATGAAGAGGATCGGCTCCTTGGGGATCGGAGAGCCGGTCTCCTCCGCATGCTTGCGATAGTTCAGCCCCACGCAATGCAGCGTCGGCGCGTGGGAGACGCAGGGCCCCATCCGCTCCGGCGTCGCCACCGGCAGCGAGGCCGGGTCGATCGCCCTGAGCTTCTCCAGCGACTCTAGCGACAGCGTCGCGCCGCCCAGGTCGCTCACATGGGCCGACAGGTCCCGCACGCCGCCCTCGGCGTCCAGCATCCCCGGCTTCTCCTGGCCCGCAGGGCCCCAGCGCAGCAGCTTCATATCAGTCTCCTCCCTCTTGTTCTTCAGGTCAGGTCGAGCACCAGGCAGGTGGTCGTTCCCGTCGCATAGGTCTTGCCGTCCTCGGCGCCGATCAGCTTGGCCTCGGACGAGCCGGTCCGCCGCCCAGCATGCACCACCTCGCCGATCGCCAGAAAGTCCTGCCCTCCGGCGTGCACCGCCCGCAGCAGCCCGACCTTGTATTCGAGCGTGGTGTAGCCCTTGCCCGCCGGCAAGGTCGAATGCACCGAGCACGCCAGCGCGCTGTCCAGGATCGCCCCGAACCAGCCTCCGTGCACCGAGCCGATGGGGTTGTAGACCTCGAATTTCGGCCGCCCCCGGAAGACGGCGCGCCCGAAGGTCACCTCCTCGCACCAGAACCCCATGGTGCGGGCGATCGGCGCGGCCGGCAGCGTCCCGTCCATGATCGCCGTCATGTATTCGAGCCCGGTCAGAGGCGCGATCTCCGCCTGACCCGGCATGTCCTCGAACCGGTCGACATAGCGGCCCTTCGGCTCGATCCCGCGTCCGTCATCGGCCATGATGCGCTCCCTCCGATCTCATCGCGACAGCAGCGTCAGAAAGCGCTTGGCGAACAGGAACTCCCGCCGCCGCCGCTCCGCCATCTCGGCGGCTTCGGCGTCCTCGCCCCAACGCTCCGCCTGGAAATCCTCGTCGATGCGCGACAGGCGCCAGGCGTCCTCGGCCTCCACCGCGCCCTCCGCCGCCGCCAGCCCCAGCACCAGCGAGCCCGAGAGCGCCACCAAATCGTGCAGCGCC
>JBCCPD010000464.1:0-3235 GCA_039025075.1 Pseudomonadota bacterium
CCATTGGCGGCCGTCGGGTCCGTCGACGAACTTCTCGGCGGTCTTTTCCGGCAGGTTCCAATAGCGCAGGAACATGGATGGGTCAGGAGCGGCGATGGCGATCTCCCCCAGCTCGCCATCCGGCAAGGGCTGGCCGGCGGCGTCCAGGATCGCCACGTCGTGGCCGGGGATCGCACGACCGGTGGAACCGGGCGTCGGCGCAAACACGTCGGCGCAGTTGCCGAGCACCATGTTGCACTCCGTCTGCCCATAGAACTCGTTGATCGTGACCCCGAAGGCCGAGAGGCCCCAGTCCAGCAGGCTCTCGCCCAGCGCCTCGCCCGCGGCGCCGATGGTGCGCAGGCGGGGCGGGGATTTCGGGACCGGCCGCTGACGCAGCAGCTTCAGCGCCGTCGGGGGGAAGAAGACGTTGCGGACCTCGAGCCGGCGCATCAGGTCCCAGGCGCGCTCCGGCTCGAACTTGGCCATGCGGTGGACGACCTGGGGGACGCCCAGCGCCAAGGCCGGCATCATCGAGTTGGCGAGCCCGCCCAGCCAGGCCCAGTCCGCCGGGGTCCACATCCGGTCGCCGCGGCGCGGGGCGAACTCGTGATGGGTCTGAAAGCCCGGCAGGTGGCCGTAGAGGATGCGGTGCGCGTGCAGCGCGCCTTTGGGCGGGCCGGTCGTGCCGGAGGTGTAGGAGATCAGAGCCGGGTCGTCTGCCAAGGTGTCCGCCATCGGCGCGTCGGCGGAGGCCTTGGCGAGCTCCTGCCAAAAGCCCCAGGCGCAGTCCGTCGGACGGTCGGTGGACCAGATGGTCGAAAGTTCGCCCAAATCGTCGCGGATGGCCAACAGCTTGGGCAGGTTGGCGGCGTCGGTGACGACCATCCGCGCGCCGCTGTCGTCGAGGCGGTAGGCGAGCGCGTCTTCGCCGAAGAGTGTGAAGAGAGGGACTGAGATCGCGCCGAGACGCCAAGCGGCGAGGTGGGCGATCAGCGCCTCGGGCGTCTGGGGGAGGAGCAGGCCCATGCGGTCGCCGCAGGCGAGTCCGCGCGCCGCGAGCGCCGAGGCGAACCGGGCCGACGCCCGTTCCAAATCCCTGTAGGTCCAAACCCGCACTTCGCCGTCC
Source organism: Pseudomonadota bacterium (assembly GCA_039025075.1). GTDB lineage: Bacteria > Pseudomonadota > Alphaproteobacteria > Rhodobacterales > Rhodobacteraceae > Albimonas. The sequence goes on from JBCCPD010000464.1 coordinate 1,109, forward strand.
GGCCGCAGGAATTCGAGCGCGGGTCGGTCCGGCGTCGCCCGGGCTCGAGCGCCGACCAGCGCCTCGGCCAGGTTCAACCGCGCCGGGATGCGCCAACGGAACGCGGCGCGCATCGCCTGCCAGGTCTCGGCCCGTTCCAGGACGCCCTCGATGGGACGGAAGGGGACTGCGATGGTCATTCGACGCTCAGCGATACGCCCGATGCTGCGATGCGGCAACGGGTCCGCCCCGGCGCCTTGGCGCCGAGGAAGGCTGGCGCGGAGACGTGGGCGGAGGCCGCTCTTCGCCGCGCCCATTGCCCCGCCCCGTGTCCGCGCCCATGCTGCCCTCCCACAACCGCGCCGAGGGAGAGCGACATGGTCGTGGTGCTGGAGACGCTGAAGACCGACATCCTGGATGCGCGCGCGACGGATCGCGCGGGCCTCCCGCTCGCTCCAGGGCAGGCGCGAATGCGGGTCGACCGCGTCGCCTTGACCGCCAACACCGTCACCTACGCCGTCGTCGGGGCGCGGATCGGCTACTGGCGCTTCTGGCCTTGCGAAGCGACGGACGAGGGCCGCGGCCTGGTCCCCGCCTGGGGCTTCGCCACCTGCGTGGAAAGCCGGTCCAACCACGTGGCCGCAGGCGAGCGGTTCTATGGCTGCTGGGCGCTGGCGGAGGAGCTGGCGGTCGACGCCCGGCCCGCGCCGGATGGCTTCATCGACGCCGCGCCGCGGCGCGAAGGGCTGGCCCCGTTCTATGCCCGCTATCATCGCGCGCCCTTCGGCGAGGCGGAGGCGGAGGCGCGACGCGCCCTGCTGCAGCCGCTGGCGATGACCGGCTGGCTGCTCACCGACTACATCGAAGCCCACGATCGCTTCGGGGCGGAGCGGGCGATCCTCTCCTCCGCCTCCTCCAAGACCTCGATCGCTCTGGCCCAAGCGTTGAAGGAGGCGGGCATTCCAGCGCTCGGCCTGACCTCGGCCGGCAATGAGGCCTTCGTGCGGGGGCTGGGATCGTACCGCGAGGTGGATCTTTACGACGCCCTGCCGGATGCTCTGGACCGCGTTCCAAGCGTCTTTGTGGACATGGCGGGGTCCGAAAAGGTGCGGCGTGCCGTGCATGAGGCTCTCTCGGGGGGCCTGCTGAAAGCGTCGATCGGCGTCGGCGCGGCTCGCTGGCGAGAGCTCGGCGCCGCGCCGGATATTCCCGATCCGCAGCCGGAGTTCTTCTTCGCGCCGGCCTGGGCTCAGAAGCGGACGGAGGATTGGGGCGGGCCGGACTTCGCTCGCCGCTTGAACGAGGCCGCCGACCGCCGCGTCGAGGCCAGCCGCGATTGGCTGACGGTCGACGTCCGAGGCGTGGCGGAGCTGGAGGCCGCCTGGGCCGAAGCGGCCGCCGGCCGGCAGGCCCCCGCGTCAGGCGTGGTGATCGCGTTCCGATAGAACGCTCCCGCTCGCCGGAGCGTTCCGCTGCGCCTGCGCCCCGCCCGTCGGGCTGGGAGGCCCTAGTCGGTTGCGCCGAACTCAATCCGCGAACGTCGGCGCCGCGCGGGACGGCCAGGGGCGAGGACGGTTTTTCTGCACGACGTGGATTTAGCGCGGTCTGCGGCGTTGAGATCGCTCGGTGAACGACCACCGCCGTCGTTGTCGCAGTCTTCGCAGCCAGACGCTTCGATCCAAGCGCGCTCGCGAGCCGCGGTCGCCTGCAAGAAACACAGTCTCGCCTACTTTAGAGCGCAACTTGACCGCCTCGAGAATGATCCGGCTCGCGTCGCCAAAACCCGCCGCGCGGCCAAGCAGGTGATGCGCGCTTCGCTTAGGTCCGCGAGGTTACGCTCGTCAGAGCGGGCCGGCTATTCTGTCCAAGACCAGCAGAGTCGGTGGAGGCTGCGGTGCACCATCGGGCGCACGCGCGGGTCCTTGCCCCCATTCCAAGCACTCGGGCGACCTCCTTAAGCGCAACCTTCGGCGTCTCTCTCAGACGTGCCGGAGCCGCCCTACTGAGCGCCTCGACCCGGCCTGTTCGCGGATCGCCTCGCTAAACGTCCGGACCGATCGATCTGGCGTCCGGCAGCGCCTGCCTCGTTTGACCGCCGCATGCGGCTCGATGGCTCCGCGTGGCCCCTCGGCGGTTCAGGCCCGTTCC
>JBCCPD010000465.1:0-3234 GCA_039025075.1 Pseudomonadota bacterium
CGCGCGGCGCGGCGCGACATGGGGGCCGAGCTGACCGAGGTGACGATCAGCGGCACCTATGCCTGCCGGACCCGCAATTTTCGGGTCGGCGGCCGGCTGAGCGAGCATGCCGCCGGCAACGCGGTGGACCTGACGGCCTTCACGTTCGACGACGGGCGCCGAGCGGCGCTGCCTCAGGATTGGCGGCGGGGCGCCGAGGGGGCCTTTCTGCTGTCGGCCTGGCGGGCGGCCTGCGGACCCTTCGGCACGGTGCTGGGCCCCGAGCACGACCAGGCCCACGAGGACCATTTTCATTTCGACACGGCGAGCCGCAGCCGGGGCCCGATCTGCCGCTGAGCGGACGGCAGGAGCGGGGGCGCGCAGGCGGCCAGGGGCGGCGCCTCGGCCGCAGGGCCGAGGGAAAGGGCGTCGCCCGCAGGGCGTCCGCTGAGTTCAGAAGCGCGGCGCGGGTCCGAGGGGGATGGGGCCGAGGAACATGCCGCCGCCCGAAAACCGCAAGGGCGCGGAGAGCGCGCCGTCGGAGGAGGAGATGGCGGCGATCAGGCCCAGCCCCGCCTCCAGCGCCGCCGCGATCTCCGGCGAGAGGGCGCCTCCGGCGCGGGCGGCGGCAAGGAGTGCGCGCCATTCGCGGGCCTCGACGTCGATGCGGCCTTCGGGCACGCCCTCGGGGTCGATGTCGAGGCGGCCGGAGCCCTGCAGGCGCAGGGGGCCCCAGGCGGCCTCCGCCCCGCGCAGCCAGAGGACTTGGAGGCGCAGGTCGGATTGCTCCAGCGCGCGGCGGTCCAGCGGCTCGGCGAAGGCGACGGTGGCGTCGAGATCGAGGGTCTGGAGGGTTTCGGGCAGGCCTTCCTCGGCGGCGGCGCCTAAGAGCTGGGCCAGCGCCTCGGGCGGGCGCAGGCCGCCGGCCTGGAGGGAGACGTCGTAGGCGTTGTCGCGCCCGCGCTCCTCTTCGGACCGGCGCAGGGCGAGCTGGCCTTGGGCGAGGCCGGCGGTCCAGGGGGCGGCGGCGTCTCCGGCGAGCTCCAGCGCTTCGGCCTCCAGCACGGCGCGCTCGATTTCGAGCGCGGGCGTGGGCAGGAAGGCGGCGGAGGCGCGCAGGGTTTCGGCCGAGGCGGTCAGGCGGGCGCCGGGGGTGGAGAGGACGTGCTCGCCCGGCCATTCGGCGATGATCCGCTGCGGCTGATAGGCGAGCATGTAGGTGCGGAAGACCGGGGCCGACCAGGCCCAGCCCGCCGGCGGGTCGGCGAGGGTCAGATCGGCGACGGTCATGTCGAAGCGGTTGGGGTAGCCGGCGACGGAGACGTCGGCCTCGGCCACCCAGCCGTCGGCGACGCGGTCCGCCAGCCAGTCCTCCACCGCCGCGCGCTTGGAGGAGGCGCCGAACCCCCACCAGCCGGACCATCCGGCCGCGGCGAGGGCGATGACGGCGATGAGCAGGGTGATGCGGCGGGCGTTGATCATGGGGCTCGGGCGATGTCGCGCGGCGGGGAGTCGCCGCGGCGGGTCGCGAGGGTTATAGGGGGCGGGAGGCCGCGCGGCGAGGCGTCGGCGGCGCACGGGACGGGCGATGGCTTCCGACGATCCGCTTTGGGTGTTCGGCTACGGCTCCTTGCTGTGGAACCCCGGCTTCGCCTTCGAGGCGCGGGAGCCGGGGCTGCTGCGCGGCTATCGCCGGGCGTTCTGCAGCTGGAGCGTGCGCTATCGCGGCACGCCGGAGGCGCCGGGGCTGGTGCTGGGGCTGGATCCGGATCCCGAAGGGTATTGCCGGGGCGCGGCGTTCCGCGTGGCGCCGGAGCGGGCCGAGGAGGTGCGCGCCTATCTGGTGCATCGGGAGATGGGGACGAGCAGCTACCATGAGGTCGAGGTTCCGGTGGAGCTGGACGGCGGCGCGGTGGTGCGGGCGCTGGCCTATGTGATGGACGTGGAGCATGCGCAATACGTGCGGCTGCCGCTGGACGCGCAGGCCGAGGTGATCGCGCGCAGCCGCGGGCCGGCGGGGCCGAACCGCGACTATCTGCATGCGACGGCCGCGCAGCTGCGGGCGCTGGGGCTGCCGGACCCGGAAATGGACTGGCTGGACGCGCGCGTGCGCGCTTTGGTCGGAGAGCTGGACGCCGAAGCGTCGCAACAGGGAGAGGCGCCATGATCATCGTCGCGGGATATATCGAGCTGGAGGCCGCGGGCGCCGACGGGGGCGAGGCTCTGGCCCGCGCCATGATGGCGGAGACGCGCAAGGAGGCGGGCTGCGTCGTCTACCAGATCACCCGCAGCGTGGAGCGGCCGAGCCGCTACCACGTCTACGAGGAGTGGGAGAGCCTCGCCGCGCTGGAGGCGCATTTCGAGGTTCCGCACATGAAGGTCTTCCGCGAGGGCCTGGGCCGCATCGGCGTGGTGGAGCGGAACGTGAGCCGCCGCGAGGCGGGCGAGGCGACGGCGCTGTAGGGCCCGGGGCGCCGTTCAGCGGTCGCCGTCCTGCTGCTCGGCGGGCGCCTGGCGTTCGCGCAGGGCGGCGAGGCCGGCGTCGAGGACGGCGAGAGCGGCGCCGGCGGCCGGGCTGCCGCGCCAGGCCGCCGCGTGCAGGGTGACGCCGGAGGCGAGGGCGGGCAGCTCGGTCACGTCGGGGAGCGGCGGCGGCCGGGTTCGGGCGCGGCGGGCGTCTCGCGCCTCGAGGCTGGCGACGTCGGCCTGGCCCGAGGCGACGGCGTCGAGGCAGTCGCGGGCGGTGGCCGGCGCCAGGCGCGCCGCGCGGGGCGGGGCCAGGCCGGCGGCGGCGAGATCGCCGTCGAACATCCCTGAGGGCCGGCAGAGGGTCAGGCCGCGCAGGTCGGCCGGGCGCTGCGCCGCCAGGACGGGCGCGTCGGCCCGGGCGAACCAGGCGATGCGCGCCGTGGCGAGCGGCGCGGAGAAGTCGTAGCGCGTGCAGCGGGCGGCGAGATCCGGCGGCAGCCGCTCCAGCCGGTCGCAATCGGGGCGGACCCACGGGTAGACAAGCGCGTTGGCGGCGAGCCGGCCGTCGGGGAGCGACGCGGCGCCGGCGCTTTGCGGCGGCGGGTCGGCGAGAGGGCGGTCGGGCGCGGCCTCCGCCAGGGCGGCGGCGAAGCGGGCGTCGGCGTCGGAGCGGGCGCCGGGGACTTCTTCGGGGGCCAGGATCGCGCGCAAAGGCGCGGCGGCGGGGCCCGGATCCGCCGGGTCCGGGGGCGGCGCGGAGGCCTGGGTTCGGGGCGCGGCGGCTGC
>JBCCPD010000466.1:0-3222 GCA_039025075.1 Pseudomonadota bacterium
CTCGTGGCGCGCGGCGGGCGCGGCGCGGGCGACCGGCGGCGCGTGGGCGTGGCGCTGACCGAGGCGGGGCGGGCGCGGGCCGCCGCCCTGATCCCCCAGGCGCAGGCGCATGAGGCGCGGCTGCTGGAGGGATTGGCGCCGCAGGAAGCCTCCGCCCTGCGGACGGCGCTGAAGGCGCTGATCGCGCGGCAGGGCGGTGGCGAAGAGACGCCGGTGGACGCGGAGCCCGGCGGCGCCTAGGTTGCGCGCCGCGCGGACCAGCGTTCTTCGACCGCGCCCCCGACCAGAAAGGTTTTCTGCACATGCGCCGCGTCCGTTGCGTCGTCCTCATGCCGGGTTTCGGCCCTTGAGCGCGCTGAGCCATCGTCAGGGATTGGGGATCACCGCGCTCGGCGTGCTGGTGTTCACGCCGGACGCGCTGGCCATGCGCATGGTCGGCATCGACCCTTGGGCGCTCGCCTGCTTTCGCGGGCTGATCGGGGGCGTGATCCTGCTGACCGGCTGCTGGTGGGCCTACGGCTCGGGCCTCTTCCAGGCGATCCGCGGGATGGGGCGCTGGGGCGTGGTTCTGGCGCTGTTGGAGGGCGTCTCCACCGTCCTCTTCTGCCTCTCCATCGCCTGGACCTCCGTCGCCAACGCCATGCTGGCCTTCGCGGCGACGCCCCTGCTGGCGGGGCTGATGGCCCGCGCCTTCCTGGGCGAGCGGGTGGCGCCGGCCACCTGGGCGGCCATCGCGGCGGTGGGGATCGGGCTGGGGATCGTCGCGACGGGCGCGTGGGAGGAGGGCGGAACCTCCGTCCGCGGCGTGGTGGCGGGGCTGCTCAGCGCGCTGACCATCGGCGCGTTCTTCGTGCTGCTGCGCCGGCTCAAGGCCGGCAGCGCGGCGCCTCTGATCGGCGTCGGCTGGCTGATGGGCGCCGCCCTCGCCCTGCCCTTCGCTACGTTCGAGCCCATGGACGGCACGCAGACCGTCTGGCTGTTCGTGACCGGCGGGCTGATCCTGCCGGCGGCCATCACGCTGGTGAGCTGGGGGAGCCGGTTCATTCCGGCGGCGGAGGCCTCCATGCTGACCTTGATGGAGGTCGTGACCGGGCCGCTCCTGGTCTGGGCGGTGCTCGGAGAAAACCCCGGCGCGGCGACGCTGACCGGCGGCGCGGTGATCTTCGCGACGCTGGCGGCGCATGCAGGCTGGCGGCTGCGGGCCGGCCCGGCCGAGGAAGGGGCGGCGGCATGAGACTGCTCGTCGTTCACTGCCACCCGGTGGCCGAGAGCTTCGGCGCCGTGCTGCGCGACACGGTGCTGGAGGCGGCGAAGGCGGCCGGGCATGAGGTGCGCCTGCGCGACCTCTACGCCGAGGGGTTCGACCCGGTGATGGGCGCGCAGGAGCGGCTCGACTATCACACCGCCGGACTGAACGAGGAACCCGTGGCCGAGCACCTGGCGGACCTGCGCTGGGCGGAGGGGCTGGTCTTCACCTACCCCACCTGGTGGTTCGGCCAGCCGGCGATGCTGAAGGGATGGCTCGACCGGGTCTGGGTGCCGCATGTGGTTTTTACTATGCCGGACGAAACTCAAGGGTTGGGGCCGGCTTTGACCAATGTGCGGCTGGTAGGCGTCGCCAGCACGCTGGGCTGTTCGTGGTGGGTCTGGACGCTGATGGGCGCGCCGGGGCGACGCATCCTGCTGCGCGGCGTTCGCGCCTGTTGCGCTCCGCGCTGTCAGACTTTCTGGTTGGGGTTGCACAAGATGGACACCGCGACCGCGGCGCAGCGCGCGGGCTTTCTGGAGAAGGTCCGCAAGCGGGTCGCGCGGATCGCCTGAGCGAAGAGGGTCGCCGATGACCGCGCCGGAGAAGATCGCCGAGTTCCGCAGCCGCGTCGGCGGCATCCGGGTCGAGGACAATCCCAAGGCGGTGCAGGCGAAAAGCCGGGATTTCTACTGGTACTCGCCGGTGCTGAAGCGGAAGCTCGACCACATCGTCGCCGATCTGATCGTCGCCCCGACGACGGAGGACGAGGTGCTGACCGTCCTCGCCGCCGCCTATGCGCTGGAGATCCCGGTGACGCCCCGCGGCGCCGGCACCGGCAATTACGGCCAGGCGATGCCTCTGGCCGGGGGCGTGGTGCTGGATCTTTCGGGGCTCAACCGCGTCGTCTCGGTCGAGCCGGGGGTCGTGGTCTGCGAGGCCGGCGCGCTGGTGGAGGACGTGGACCGCGCCGCGCGGGCGACGGGTCAGGAGCTGCGCATGCACCCCTCCACCAAGGAGACCGCGACGATCGGCGGCTTCATCGCCGGCGGCTCGGGCGGCGTCGGCTCGGTGCGCTGGGGGGCGCTGCGGGATCCCGGCAACATCCTCGCCGTGCGGGTGGCGACGATGGAGGCCGAGCCTCGAATCCTCGAGCTGACCGGCTCGGACGTGCACCAGGTGCACCATGCCTACGGCGTGAACGGGGTCATCACGCAGTGCACCATGCCGCTGGCGGCGCGGCCCCAGCCCGGGTGGGTGGAGCTGCTGCTGGGCCATGGCGACTGGCTGCATGTGAACCGGTTCGCGGAGCGCGTCGCCCTCGCACAAGGCCTTTGGGTCAAGGAGGTCGGGACGGTGCAGGCCCCTGCGCCGGAAAAATACTTCCTGCGCCACAGGAAATTCGTCGAGGCGGGCGAAAGCCTCGCGCTGATCCTGGCAGCGCCCAATGCTGTCGCGCCCTTGCTGGAGATGGCGGGGGCGGACGGGCTTCGGGTCGCCTTCCGCTCCGACGCGGCGTCGGACGAGGACCGCAAGGGCCTGCCGCACCTGCATCATCTGCTGTGGAACCACACCACCCTGCGGGCGCTTCGCGTGGACCCGGAGATCACCTATCTGCAGGTCGCGTTTCCCGAACCCGGCCGCCACGACAAAATCGCGGCCATCGCCGAAAAATTCCCCGGCGAGGTCATCGGGCACAACGAGTTCATGGGGATGGAGGGCCGAATGGAATGCTCCGGCCTCTCCATGGTGCGCTTCACCACCGAAGAGCGCCTGAACGAGATCGTCCAGGCGCACCTGGACCTTGGCTGCCTCAGCTTCTCGCCTCACCACTACACGGTGGAGGAAGGGGGCATGAAGGCCTCCGACCCTTTGCAGCTGGGCTTCAAGGAAAAGCACGACCCCAAGGGCCTCTTGAACCCCGGCAAGATGATCGGGTGGGAGGCGCCGGACTTCGACTATGCGCAGGACTACGC
>JBCCPD010000467.1:0-3218 GCA_039025075.1 Pseudomonadota bacterium
GGGATCTCCGCGATCTCGCCGGTCAGCTCGGGGATGGCGTTGAGGCGCTGGACCACTTCCCAGGAGGTCATGCCGGGGATCACCGCCACGTCGTAGCTGACCCGGTCGCAGGTGCTTTGGTCGACGAAGCAGCGCAGGACGTCCTCGGCGGAGGCGCCGGCGGGCACCTCGAACTCACCGGCCTGGATGCGCTCGGCCAGGCCCTGGTAGCGGGCCCCGATGCGGAAGAGGCGGGCGTCGGCGATGACGCCCGCGTCCTCGGCCAAGGCGGCGGCGCGGTTCAGGGTGGCGCCGCGGGGGATCGCCACCTCGATCGCGTCCGCATGAGGTCCGGGCGCGCGATACTGCGCGACGCCCCAGGCGATCACGGCGGCGAGCGCCAGGCCTAGGACGATGAGGACGGTGATCGCATTGGCTGCGACGTGCCGCATGGGCGCAGGCCCCTCAGGTCGCCTTGCCGAGGATCAGAGACGCGTTCGTGCCGCCGAAGCCGAAGGAGTTCGACAGGGCCACGTCGATGCTCATCTCCTTGGCCTTGAGGGCGACCAGGTCGATCTCCGACTCCACCGAAGGGTTCTCCAGGTTCAGCGTCGGCGGCGCCACCCCGTCGCGCATGGCGAGGATCGAAAAGATCGCCTCCACCGCCCCCGCCGCGCCCAGAAGGTGGCCGATGGCGGATTTGGTGGAGCTCATCGTCGCGTCGGCCGCATGGGCGCCCAGCAGCCGGGTCACCGCGCCGAGCTCGATCTCATCCCCCAACGGCGTCGAGGTGCCGTGGGCGTTGACGTAGTCGATGTCGCCGGCGCCGAGCCCCGCGTCGGACAGCGCCGCGGACATGGAGCGGTAGCCGCCGTCCCCATCAGGGGCCGGCGAGGTGATATGGTAGGCGTCGCCCGACAGGCCGTAGCCGAGCACCTCGGCATGGATCTTGGCGCCGCGGGCCTTGGCGTGCTCGTAGTCCTCGAGCACCAGCACGCCGGCGCCCTCGCCCATGACGAAGCCGTCGCGGCCCTCGTCATAGGGGCGCGAGGCGGCCTCGGGCGCGTCGTTGAAGCCGGTGGAAAGGGCGCGGCAGGCGATGAAGCCGGCGACGCCGAGCTCGCAGATCGGCGCCTCGGCCCCGCCGGCGATCATCACGTCGGCGTCGCCGTTCTTGATCAGCTGCGCCGCGTCGCCGATGGCGTGGGCCCCGGTGGAGCAGGCGGTGACCACCGCGTGGTTCGGACCCTTGAAGCCGTACTTGATGCTCACCTGGCCGGAGCACAGGTTTATCAGCGCCGCGGGGATGAAAAACGGCGACACGCGCCGCGGGCCGCGTTCCTTGAGCGTGATCGCCGTCTCGGCGATGGTCTCGATGCCGCCGATGCCCGAGCCGATCAGAACGCCGGTGCGCTTGCGCGCGTCCTCGTCCTCGGGCGTCCAGCCGGCGTCCTGCACCGCCTGCTCAGCGGCCGTCAGGGCGTAGGTGATGAAGCGGTCGATCTTGCGCCGGTCCTTGGCGGGGACCCAGGCGTCCGGATCCCAAGTCCCGTCGGAGCCGTCGCCCAACGGCACTTCGCAGGCGATGGTGCAGGCCATGTGCGAGGCGTCGAAATGCTTGATGGTCCCGGCGCCGGACCGGCCGGCGGTCAGACGCGACCACGTCTCCTCCACGCCGCATGCCAGCGGGGTGAGCAGACCCATGCCTGTGACGACCACCCGCCTCACGCGCGCCCTCCTCCAGTTCGAAACCGCGGATCGCCCGCCGCTTGGGGCTCCTCGCGAGCGGCGCGGCGAACGTATCGGCGGCGGCAAGGCCTGACAAGGCGGCCCGAGACGCGCCTAAACGCAAGGACGGCGCCCGAGGGCGCCGTCCGAAGTCCGCGTCCGCCGGCGACGAAAAGATCAGGACGACGCGTTGGAGGAGATGAACTTCACCGCGTCGCCGAAGGTCTGGATGGTCTCGGCGGCGTCGTCGGGGATCTCGATCCCGAACTCCTCTTCGAACGCCATCACGAGCTCGACGGTGTCGAGCGAGTCGGCGCCCAGATCGTCGATGAAGCTGGCGCTCTCGACCACCTTGTCCTCCTCGACGGAGAGGTGCTCGACGACGATCTTCTTCACGCGGTCGGCGATGTCGCTCATCAGAGGGGTCCTTTTGTCTTCTGCCCGGCCCGCCTCGGGGCCGTTCGGGGTGCGGCGGCCCAAGGCGGGCCTAGGCGGCCAAGTCGCTCGTGCGGCTCTGAGGGCGCGGGCCCCCGTCGCATTCTGGCGCGGCCTATATCACAGCGCCTGGACATGGCAAATGCGAATTGGCCGGCCGTTACGCAAGGCGGCGGGCCCCGTCCGAGCCGGCCGCCGCGCGGCCTCAGAGCATGGCCATGCCGCCGTTGACGTGCAGCGTGGCGCCGGTGACGTAGCCCGCTTCCGGCGCGGCCAGGAAGGCGACGGCGGCCGCGATCTCCGTCGCCTCGCCCATGCGCCCGACGGGGATGGCGCCCAGCAGCTTCTCCTTCACCGCGTCGGGAAGGCCCGAGGTCATGGCCGTCTCGATGAACCCCGGGGCCACGCAGTTGACCGTCACGCCGCGGGGCGCGACCTCCTGCGCCAGGGACTTCGACATGCCGATCAGCCCGGCCTTGGAGGCCGCGTAGTTGCCCTGCCCCGGATTGCCCGTGACCCCGACGATGGAGGTGACGGAGACGATGCGCCCCCAGCGCGCCTTCATCATGCCGCGCAGCACGCCGCGGGAAAGGCGCATGGCGGCGGTGAGGTTGATGCGCAGCACCGTCTCCCAATCCTCGTCCGACATGCGCATGAAAAGCTGGTCGCGGGTCACGCCGGCGTTGTTCACGAGGATGTCGATGGGTGCGCCGAGGGCCGCTTCGGCCTGCTTGGGCAAAGCCTCGACCTGCTCGTCCTCGCCGAGATTGCAGGGGGCGACGACCGCCCGCTCCCCCAGCTCCGCCGCCAAAGCCTCCAGCGGTTCGGTCCGGGTGCCCGACAGGGCGACCGAGGCTCCTTGGCGATGCAGAGCGCGGGCGATCTCCCCCCCGATGCCGCCCGAGGCGCCGGTGACCAGGGCCCGCTTGCCGTCCAGGCTGAACATCACGCGTCTCCCTTCGCGAGCTTGACCACGTCGTCCGGGCCGTTAACCGCCTGGGCCGACAACGACCGGTCGATGCGCCGGGCGAGGCCGGACAGCGTCTTGCCCGCGCCGATCTCGACGATCTCGGTCA
>JBCCPD010000468.1:0-3207 GCA_039025075.1 Pseudomonadota bacterium
AGAGGGGCGGCGCGGCGACGTGACCCTGCAATTGGAGAGCGCGGAGGTGGAGGTCGCGGTCGGCGAGGCCGTCGCGCGCGCGGCGGAGGCGCCCCTGGCGGACGCCTGGCTGCTGGACGGATTCGCGCCGGCGAAGAACCCCTCGATGTGGACGGCGGAGGTGCTGGGCGCCGTCGGGCGGGCGACGGCGCCGGGCGGGTCGGCGACGACCTATGCGGCGGCGGGGGCGGTGCGGCGCGGGTTGGCGGCGGCCGGGTTCGAGGTGGCGCGGCGGCCCGGCTACGGGCGCAAGCGGGACATGACGGCGGCATGGAAGCGGTGACGCGCGACGCGGCGGTGGAGGCCTTCGAGGCGGAGGTGCGGGCCTGCCGCGCTTGCGCTCAGGACTTCGCGGCGACCGCCACCGCCCATGCGCCGCGGCCGGTGACCTGGATCGGGCCCGACGCGCCTTTGCTGATCTGCAGCCAAGCCCCGGGGGCGCGGGTGCAGGCGAGCGGGATTTTTTTCGATGACCGCTCGGGGGATCGGCTGAGGGAGTGGCTGGGGGTGCGCAAGGACGTGTTCTACGATCGCTCCAGGATCGCGATCCTGCCGATGGCGGCGTGCTTTCCCGGGTATGATGCGAAGGGCTCTGACCTGCCGCCGCCGCGGCGCTGCGCGGAGCTGTGGCGGGACCGGGCGCTGGCGCTGATGCCGCGGGCGGAGCTGACGCTGGTGATCGGGGGATATGCGCAAGCCTGGCATCTGGGCGGGCGGATGGGGGTGACCGAGCGGGTGCGGCGCTGGCGGGAGGTCTGGCCGGAGGCGCTGCCCCTGCCCCATCCGAGCTGGCGCAACACCGCCTGGCTGAAGCGGAACCCGTGGTTCGAGGCGGAGGTGCTGCCGGTCCTGCGCGCCCGGGTGGCGGAGCTGACGGGATGAGACGGCTGCTGGCGGCGCTGCTGGTGACCGGGTGCGCGGCCGCGCCTCAGACGGAGGCGCCGGCGCCGTGGGACGGCGCAACGATCCGGGGGGCGGAGACGGAGCTGCCCTTGAGCGTCTGGGCGCCTGAGGGGCCGCCGCGCGCGGTGCTGCTGGCCGTGCATGGGTTCGGCGACTACGGGCCGCCGACTTTCGGAGAAGAGGGGGCCGGCGCGGCGGAGGCTTGGGCGGAGGCGGGGGTCCTCGTCTACGCCTACGACCAAAGGGGCTTCGGGCGGAACCCGTCGAACCGCGATTGGCCGGGGGCGGAGGCGCTGGTGGCGGATCTGGAGGCGGTCGCGCGGGAGGTCGCGGGCCGGCATCCGGACCTGCCGCTGGTGGTGGCGGGCGTGTCCATGGGCGGGGCGGTCGCCCTCGCGGCGGCGGGAGAGGGGCGGCTCGAGGAGGCCGACGGGCTGGTGCTGATCGCGCCGGCGCTTTGGGGCGGGGATCGGTTGTCGCCGGTCTATCGCGCCTCGGCCTGGCTGGGGGCACAGGTGACGCCGGACGCGCGCTTTTCCGCCCGTTCGGCGCCGGTGCGCATCCGGCCGACGGACGATTTGGAGATGCTGCGCCGCGTGTCCCGCGATCCGCTGCGCTTCGCCAACCCTTCGGCGCGGGAGTTTCTGGGGCTGATCCGGCTGATGGACCGGGCGGTGGCGGCGGCCCCTGAGGCGCGGCTGCCGGTGCTGACGGTGATGGGCGCCAACGACGAGGTGATCCCGGAGGCGAGCGTGCGCGCGGCGCATGACCGCCTGCCCGGGCCCAAGCGGTTCGAGTACGTGCGGACCGGCTGGCACATGCTGCTGCGCGACAAGGGCGCCGCGGCGGTGCATCGGATCGTGCGCGACTGGGTGCTGGAGCAGGCGGAATGAGCGGGGAGACGGCGCTCGACCGGGCGATGCGGGAAAGCGGCGGAGACGCCGCCGCCGGGCGGGCGGTGGACGCGCTTTTGTCCTCGCAGCTGTTCCTGCTGCTGGATGCGGCGCATCTTGACGAAGACGCTCACGCGAACCCTGGCCGGCTGCGCCCCAAGACCCTGCCGCTGGAGGCCGGGGAGACGGCGCTGGCCTTCGACACCGAGGAGCGGCTGGCCGCCTTCGCCGGGGGCGAGGCGGCTTATGCGGAGGTCTCGGGCCGGCTGCTGGCGGGGATGCTGGCCGGAGAGGGCGTGCATCTGGCGGTGAATCCCGGCGTCGCGCCGTCGGAGCTGTTCCATGAAGCTGCGGCCTTGCGCTGGATGGCCGAGGTGTCGGCCACGCGCACCGAGGCGCAGGACGCGGCGCCGGGCGCGGTCGGACCGCCCTCGGCCGCGTCGGAGGCGCTGGCGGCGGCGCTGGACGCCAAGCTCGCGGCGCTGGCGGCGGGGCTGGCGGAGGCCTGGCTGGTCCAGGCGGACGGGCCGAGGCTGATCCTGGCGCTGCGGGAGCGCGGAACCTGGGGCGAGGACGAGGCGGCGGAGCGGCACCGCGCCGCGCTCGCCAAGGCGCTGGGGGAGACGGCGCGCTTGGCCGCGCCGGAGGGGCCGCCGCTGGAGGCGGCGTTCCCTGCGCCGGCGGAGGCGGCCGCCTGGGCGGCAATCCGGCGCGTGGGCCTGGGCTTCGACCTGCCTGCGCCGGCGGCGCCTTCGGGGCCTCAGGCGCGGCCGGCCCCGGGCTCGGACCCGGCGCGGCCGCCGAAGCTGCGCTAGGGTCGGTGGCAGGGGCCGGGGCGAGCGGCGCCCGACGGCCGCCTTGGATCCGCCTTGTTCGCGCCTTGCGGGCGGAGAGGGTGGGCTGCGGCGGACTCGCCGTCCGAAAGGCCTCGACGATGCTGACACCGCGCTTCTTTACGCTTCTTGTCTTAGTGCTGGCCGCGACGTGGCCGCCGTCGGCCGCGGCGGAGCCCTCGCTCGTGGTGCGCGATTCGGGCCGGATCGCTGTGCGTTGGGACGGGCCCTGCGTGGTGCGCTACGACGCGGAGGGACGGCGTCGGTCGGCGGAGCCCGACTGCTCGCAAAGCCAAAGGGCGCGATCGGACGGTCTGGTGCGACGGCATATGCGCACGGCCGCGTCGGGCGCGGGCGGGGGCGGCCGGACCCGAGCGGGCGATCCGACCATCGAGCGCCAAGGCGACCGCATCGCCGCGAGCTATCCCGACGGCTGCCGGATAGACTATGATCGCGAGGGCCGGCGGCGGGACGCCAATCGCAGCTGCTCCGGCGCGCAACTGCAGAAGGGCGACCGGCAGGTGCGCGCCCAAGTCGCG
>JBCCPD010000469.1:0-3190 GCA_039025075.1 Pseudomonadota bacterium
CGCGCCATGGCCGTTCTGAAGGACCGCGGCCGCGACGACATCGACTGCGTCGTCGTGGGCGACGGGCCGGCGCTGGCCTGGCTGCGCAACCTGGCGCTCAAGCTCGGCGTCGAGGACCGCGTCGACTTCACCGGCTACCTGACCGGCGATCCGCTGCTCGCCACCCTCAGCGCGGTGGACATCGGGGTGATCCCGGATCCGCCGGACGATTTCAATTCCAAGCTCAGCATGAACAAGGTCTTCGAATACATGATGCTGGGCTTGCCGTTCGTGCAGTTCGACCTGGCGCAGGCCCGATCGGAGTCGCGCCAGGCCGCGCTGGTGGCGCCTGAGGGCACGCCGGAAGCCCTGGCCGACGGCATCGCCGAGCTCGCCGACGATCCTGAACGCCGCGCCCGGATGGGGGCCTGGGGCCGGGACGTCGCGGCCCGGGAGTTTCGGTGGGACAACGAGGCCGCCAAGCTGATCCAGGCGCACGCCCATGCGCTCGCCAAACGCTCGCGCCGCCTTCGGGGGGCTTGAGCGCGAAGCGGCGGGTCCGCCGGGCCGTCAGCGGCAGGCAGCCGCCACCCGTTCCACGAAGCCGGGGAAAGCGTCGCGGTCGATCCATCGCACCACGGCGACCAGATCCCGCGGCGGGTCCACCCAGACGATGTTCGCCCCGACGCCTTTGAAGAAGAAGCTCTCGGGCGAAGCCGCCAGGGCCGAGGCGCCGTCGGTGTTCAGCCACCACAGATAGCCGTAGCCGGGGTTCAGCGCGCAGGGCGTGCGGCAGGCCTCGATCCACGCTTCCGACAGAAGGCGCCGCCCGTCCCAGACCCCGCCCTGCAGCATCAACCGCCCGACGCGTGCATGGTCGAGGGTTGAGATCCACAGACCGCCGCCCCAATGGGCGCCGCCCGAGACGGATTGCATGCGCCGCCCGTCGATCTCCACCCACGAGTTTTCATAGCCGTGCCAGACCCAGCCGTCCGAGGCGCCGATGGGGTCCATGATCCGCTCGCGCAGCACGTCTGGCAGAGGACGGCGGAAGACCCGCATCAGGGCGAGCGCCAACCGGTTCACCCGCACGTCGTTGTACTCCCAGAAAGCGCCGGGGCGCTCCAGCGCGCGCTTCTGGCCCTTTCGGTCGGGCTCGCCCGGCTTGGCGTTCAGATCGCGGTTGTGGTCGACCCAATCCGGCTTGCCCCACAGCTCCCCTTCCCATTCGGAGGTGAGCTGCAGAAGCTGAGCCCAGGTCACGTCGCGGTTCTGCTCGCTGTCGAAGCCGCCGTCGTCGACCAGCTCGCGCACGGGCGCGTGCACGTCGGGGATCAGCCCGTCGTCCACGGCGAGGCCGGCGCAGATCGCCAGGTAGCTCTTGGTGGCGGAGAAGGTCATGTCGACCCTCTCCACCTCTCCCCACGCCGCCGCGATTTGGCCGCCGCGGATCACCACGCCGTTCTGCCCGCCGCGCGGCATGGTGGGGCCGATCACCTTGCGAATCGGCCAGGGCTCTCCGAAGTGCCCGTCGGCGAGGGCCTTTTCGACGTCCCGGTCCATGGCGGACTCGTTCGATCGGGCGAAGGCCGCCGCATCGGCGAGCGCCGCCGGGTCCAGGCCGGCCGCTTCGGCCGCGCCGTCTTGGAGATCGCGCATCATCGTCCCTCGCTCCGTGCTTCGGGAGCGAGGGTAGCGGGAACGGCCGCGGCCGCAACGGTCCGGGGCCGGCGTTCGGAAAGACAGGGAGACGTGGTACGCCCTACGGGACTCGAACCCGTGTTTCCGCCGTGAAAGGGCGGCGTCCTAGACCGCTAGACGAAGGGCGCTTCACCCGCGGTGTCTAGCGATGGGGGCGTGCGCTGGCAACCCGTGGCGCGCGAGCGGTCCGTTCCGCCCCCGAGGTCCGCAGAGTGCGCCGCTCAGGGGGATCGACCCCCCTCGCGCCGCGGCCGCGCCGGCGCGCCGGTCATCGGCGTCGCGGGAGAGGGCGCGGCCCGCCTCAGGGCGCAGGCGCCGCGTCCTCCAATCGCAGTCGCGCTTTGCGGCGACCGCCCCAATCGTCGATCTCCAGCCGCCCCGCCACATGCAACGCGGCGCCGCCGGAGCCTTCCAGCAACGCCCCGAGCTCCGAGCCGCCGACCCGGAACGCGACCGCGTCGAGGCCGCCGCCCTCGCCCTCCAGCCGCACGCGCAGGTGACCCTCGCCCATGGGGCGCGCATAGACGACCCGCGCCCTCGCCACGGCGAAGCGCGGGGCCGGGGCGGCCTGTCCGTAGGGGCCGGCTGCCTCCAGCAGCTCCACCAGGTCGGGCGTGGCGCCGCCGGGGGCGAGCGCGCCGTCGAAGCGCATCTCGCGCGCGCCGCCCGCGCCAGCGCCTTGGCGGGCCAGGCGCTCGGCGAGGCGCGCCATGGCGGCCTCCACCCTGCCGGTCTCCACCGTCAGCCCGGCCGCCATGCGGTGGCCGCCGCCCTTCAGCAGGACGCCCTCGCGCGCCAGCGCCGCAATGTCGGCCCCGAGATCCACGCCGGAGACCGAGCGGCCGGAGCCGGACCCCTCCGCCCCGTGGAGACCGATCACCACCGCGGGACGCTCGAACCGCTCCTTCAGGCGCGCGGCGACGATGCCGACGACGCCCTTGTGCCAGCCCTCGGCGGCCGCCCAGACCAGCGGACCCTCCACGCCCCGCGCCTCCGCCTGCTGGATCGCAGCGTCCAGCACCGCGGCCTCGACGTCCCGGCGTTCGCGGTTTAGGGCCTCGAGCCGGTCGGCCAGCGCCTCGGCCTCCGCCCGGTCCCGCGTCGCCAGAAGCCGCGCGCCGAGGTCGGAGGTCCCCACCCGCCCCGCCGCGTTGATCCGCGGGCCGAGCACGTAGCCCAGATGATAGGCCTCGGGCCGCGAGGTCAGCCGGGCGACGTCGGCCAGGGCCGCGAGGCCTGGCCGCGCCCGCCGCGCCATCACCTTCAGCCCTTGGCGCACCAGCGCCCGGTTGACGCCGGTCAGAGGCGCCACGTCAGCCACCGTCGCCAGCGCCACCAGGTCGAGGGCGCCCATCAGGTCCGGCCCCTCCCGCCCCTTCTCGCGCAACATCCGGTTCGCCGCCGCCAGCCAAAGAAAGGCGACGCCGGCGGCGCAGAGATGGCCCAGCGCGCCGTCCTCGTCCTGGCGGTTGGGGTTCACGATCGCCAGCGCCCTGGGCAGCGTCTCTCC
>JBCCPD010000470.1:0-3169 GCA_039025075.1 Pseudomonadota bacterium
ATGGTCCGCCAGGTGATAGGCCCCGTTGGTCATCATCCCCAGCGTCACCCCGTCGGCCGAGGAGAACTGCACCGAGGTCCCGCCGTTGAAGTACTCGTAGTGCAGCGCCCCGCCGCTGTCGAAGAACCGCACGCGGCATTCGGGGTTCTCGGGCCGGTTGCAGTCCCAGCAGAACATCTCGACCCCGTCGAGCGACGTGATCGTCGTCGCCCCGCCCGGCGCCAGCTGCGGCCCCGGATGCCCGGCGGGATAGACGAAGCGATAGGGCAGGATGCAGTGGCTGTCGCTGAGCCGGTCGAAATACCCCGCGTCCCAGGCCGCGCCCGAGGGGATGAAGAACAGCATCGGCGCGTTCTGCCGGTCGGTCCCGCGCAGGAAGGTCGCCTCGATCTCGCGCGCCGTGATCTCCACCCGCGTCAGGCCCACGCGGCCCTGGTCGTGGAAGTGGATCAGGCTCTCCCGGCTCAGCAGCTTGCCGTGCAGGGCGGTCAGGAACTTGTGGTTCTGCAGCTTGGTCAGGCTCGGCGCGTCCGAGTGCCCCTGCCAGAACCGATCCGCCACCAGCGCCGCGAGCGAGGTGCAGAACCCCGTCGCCAGCCCGCCGTTCGCCGTGCCTTTCAGGAATTCGTTGTAGAAGGCGTAGAACCCCGCCGTCAGCACCGGATGCCCGAACACCGGGTCCAGCAGCTCATGCCAGACCTCGGCGGCCCCGTAGGTGTCCTCGAACGTCCCCCAATCCGGCACGCCGTCCGTGAAGTTGGGAAAACTCAGGTTGTGCTGCCCGTAGCGGAACGGGATCTCCAGCACCCGGGGGATGGACGCCGCCCGCAGGTTCGACACCAGCCCGTCCGGGTTCCTCACCTGCAGCGTCGCCGACCCGCCCGAGGACCCGGCCCCGCCCGTCCCCGGCATCGTGAACTCGATGCTCGTCGCCGACAGCCGGGTCGACTCCGCCGCGTCCCCGTCCACCAGGACCGCGGCGCCGGCCAGGAACGCCCGCCCGCTCAGCCGGATCGTCGCCCCGGGCGTCAGCGCGCCGGAAAAGGCGCTCAGCTGCGGCTTGATCCAGACGTTGGCCCGGTTGCTCTCGGTCCCGTCCTGGCGGCGCACGAAGACCGTCTTGATGCCGCCCGCGATCCCCAGCGGCACGTCGGTCGACAGGCTCTCGTCGGCATTGACCGTGCCGGGCAGGGAGGTTCCGTTCAGCACCACCGCGTCGCCCGGCGAAAACCGGCTGCCGCGCAGGGTCAGACGGTCGCCCGGGAAGACATGGGTCGGCGAGACCTCGGCGATCCAGGGGCGCGTCAGCAGGGCGTCCCACTCGTCCTCGGTGAACTCCATGAACTCCAGCTCGCCGTCATGGCCGCCATGGGAGCCGTCGGAGCCCGTCGCCCCGGGCTGCCCCCGCGCGCCCGGATGGCCATGGTCGGCGTCCTTGCAGGTCTCCCCCACGCCCGGTCGGCCACCGGACCCGCCGGAGCCGCCCGCGCCCCCGGCGCCCCCGCGCCCGGCCGCGCCGCCCTGGTTCTTGATCTTGAAGGCCCGCGCCGTGACCGTCTCCTCCAGCGTGTCCTCCAGCACGCCGATGGAGATGTCGCCGCCGTTCCCGCCGTCTCCGCCGCGCCCCCCGCGCCCGCCGAAGCCGCCGTCGCCCCCATCGCCCCCGTCCCCTGGGTCGGAAGTGCAGTGCCAGCCGAAGAACCAGGCCCGCTTGCCCCTGGACCCGTCGGCGCCGGCGCCTCCGCGCCCGCCTCTCTGGCCGCGCCCGCCGCGCCGCCCGTCCTCTCCGTTGAGGTCGAGATCGGGCATCGCGCTCAGATCCTTCACCCAGATCTCCAGGTTGGGGGCCCGCAGCCCGTCCGCGCCCTCGACGCCCGAGACGCCGGAACGTCCGTCCTCCCCGTCCAGACCGTCGCGAGAGCCCGATTTGGTGTGTATTCCCGACCAGCCGCGCCCGTTCAGATCCGCGTCGTCCAGCCGCGCCGGCGTGGTCCCGCCCGGCCGCCGCCAGGTGATGCGCGCCCCGGGCCCGCAGATCAGCCGCTCGGCGATCAGGTAGAGCGTCGCGACCGTCGGCTCGATCACCAGCTGCGTGTTGGTCAGATCGATGGTCTGGCCGATCATCACCGCGCTGTCGATCGGGATGGTGTTGAGCGACAAGATCTGCATCCTCGGCGCCGCCGGCGTGGCCCAGAGCGCGGGCTCGGCCGCCTCCAGCCGCAGGGCGACGTCGGGGTCGAGCACTTTGATCTTGCCGCGCTTGAGCTCCAGCGTCTCGCTCAGCGCCACGGGCTTGGCGGAGCGACGCAGGACCGACGCGGCGCTCAACGTCTCCGCGGGCAGGGCGATGTCGGCGCGCATGCGCGGGGCCGCGGCGGCCCGGGCGGCGACGGACAGGTCGGGCCCGGCCGCGCGCCGCGACAGAGCCGCAGGGGTGGCGGTCGTCGGCCGCGCGAAGGCCTGTCCCGCCTCGGCCAGGCCGGCGACGGGCGCCGCGACGCGCGCCGCCCCCGCCCCCGACCCCGCCCCTGGCCCAGCGCCGGCGGAGGCCCGCGGCGCCGACGGACCGAAGTCTCCGTCGACGACCAGGCCCAGGGCCTTGACGCTGTTGCGGTTCGCCAGCGTCCCCGCCAGCAAGGTGCGCTTGGCCGCGGCCGAGCCCAGCGTCAGGTCCTTGGCCAGCTTCCCCCAGTTCGGCTTGCGCGTCGGCGCCGTCTTCGCCGCCACGATCACCCGCCCCGGCGTCATCACCGTGCGCGTGGTGATGTCCAGCGTCTGCAGGTCCGACAGCTTCTCGACCCCCGCCGCGTTCATGATGTCCTTGATCGGCTGCAAGCGCGAGTTGCCGTAATTGGGGTTCAGCCGCATCTCGACCCGCTTCAGCCCGGTCTTGCGCTTGAACCCTTGGGCGAGCCGGCGCTCCGCCGACCGGACCTTCGCCGCGGCCTTGGGGTTGAGCGCGCCGCGCGCGATCTCCACGCCCCTGATCTCGCCTGAGAACGGGTGCTTGGCCCCGTCCACCCAGGCCCCGATGGTGAAGCCGGTCTCGCCGACCGGCTTCAGACCGCCCTTGGCGGCGCCGCGTCCCACGGTCTTGCCGTTCAGCAGCAGCCGCATGCGGCCCCGGCCGTCGCGGGTGAAGCCGACCCGCGCCGCCTGTCCGGCGGCG
>JBCCPD010000471.1:0-3166 GCA_039025075.1 Pseudomonadota bacterium
GGGGACCGGGGTACCTCCCGTGGGGGGTTTGTGGGGTTGGGGTTGGGCGTGGCCGGCCCCGGGGCCGCGACTCTGATGCGCGCGGCGCCGGAGGGGTTCTGGACCCTGCGCAAGGTGGCCCCGACGGTGAACTCC
Organism: Pseudomonadota bacterium; assembly: GCA_039025075.1. Lineage (GTDB taxonomy): Bacteria > Pseudomonadota > Alphaproteobacteria > Rhodobacterales > Rhodobacteraceae > Albimonas. The sequence goes on from JBCCPD010000471.1 coordinate 136, forward strand.
AATCGCGCGGCGGGGCCGGAGCTGATCGAGCCGTGGGGCGGATGACGGCGACGCCCGCGTGCTAGGCTATGACGCCTGTGCGGTGCAGGCGGATGCGCAGGGGTCCATGGGGGAGCGGCGGCGGAGGCCGCTCCAACGGCAGGCCCATGGCCTGCGCCAATGCAGGCTCGGAGGTGACGACGGCGGCGCGCCAGCCGGAAAATCGCTCCGTCAACGTGCGTCCGAGCGCCCCGTAAAGGCCGCGCAGCGCTGTCTTGTCGCCGATGCGGTCGCCATAGGGCGGATTGACGATGACGAGCCCCGACGGCCCGTCCGGAGGCTGCGCGTCGCGGATCGCGCGCTGCGCGAAGGTCGCGTGGTCGGCCAATCCGGCGCGCTCGGCATTGGCGCGCGCCATGTCCACGACGCCGGCGTCGCGGTCGCTTCCATGATATCGCGGCGCGTGCTCAGGCTCCCGCGGCATGGCGGCGTCGCGTATGGCCTCCCAGGCCTCCGCGTCGAAGCCGGCGAGGCGCTCGAAGGCGAAGGCGCGATGCCGTCCGGGGGCGAGGCCGCAGGCGATTTCAGCCGCTTCCAGGACCAGCGTGCCGGAGCCGCACATGGGGTCGACCACAGGCTCGGAGCCGTCGAAGCCGGCTTGGCGCAGAAGTATCGCGGCCAGCGTCTCCCTCAACGGCGCCTTGCCGACCGCCAGCTTGAAGCCTCGGCGGTGCAGGGGCGCGCCGCTGGCGTCGATGCTCACCGTGCAGAGGTTGCGCTCGATGCGCAGCAGGACGGAGATCGCGGCTGGGTCGTCGGCGGGCTCGGAGGTCCCGACCACCGGCGCGCCGAGGGTCTCCGCCAGGGCGGTTTCGAGGCGCTGGGCGGCGGCGCCTTGATGGTAGATCCTCGAGGCGCGGGTCGTCGCCGTCACGACGACGGGAACGTCGGCGCGCAGCAACGCTCCCCAGGGCAGGCGACGGGCGCGCCGGTCCAGCTGCGCCAGATGAGCGGCGGGAAAGCGCGCCAGCCGGATCAGAACCCGCGTCGGGCAGCGCAGCAGCAAGTTGGCCCGCCAGGCCTCGGACAGCGGCCCACTGAACTCGACGCCCCCCGGCGTCGCCACGAGATCGGCGAAGCCGTGCTCGCGCGCCTCCGCCAGGATCACGGGTTCGGCGCCCGGCGGACCGGCGAGGAACATCTCCAGCATCAGAGCGGTATGCCGCGGCCCAGGCGGCATGAAAAGGACCGCGTCGGCCGCCGAGACCGGCGCGGGGCCGGCGCAGGGGCGGCGCCGAGGACGCCTCGGCCCGCAGGCTGCGGCAACATGACGAAGCCGGCCGCTGGCCCGCCGGCGCGGAACGCGACATCCTGCATGCGCCGCAATGTGCCTTTCTGGCGATTGCTACGCTGCCGCCTCGCGGCTACAGCGTCTGCACGTCGCGGTCGCGGCCGTGGACGCATCGCCGCCGGGCAGCCTGCCATCGAGAGGGACGATCCTTGAAGCACGTGACGGAGCACTTCGCCGAGACGATCCGGGAGTTCTACGACGACCCGCTCGACCCGCTCGCCGATCAGTTCATGTTCCGCCGCCCCCCGACGTTCGGAGAGCTCAAGCGTCCGCCGCAGGTGCTGCTGCTCGGCAATCACAGCTCGGGCAAGTCCACCTTCGTGAACCACCTTCTGGGGGCGGAGGTGCAGAAGACCGGCGTCGCGCCGACGGATGACGGCTTCACCATCATCACCCATGGGCGATCCGACACCGACCGAGACGGCCCCGCCGTCGTCTCCAACCCCGATCTGCCCTACGAAGGCCTGCGCCATTTCGGCGATCAGCTCGTCTCCCACACGCGGCTCAAGCTGCGGCCCTACGATCTGCTGCGCACGGTGACGCTGATCGACAGCCCCGGCATGATCGACGAAGCGAAGGCCGAAAACGGGCGCGGCTACGACTTCCCCGGCGTGGTGCGCTGGTTCGCCGAACGCTCGGACCTGGTGATGATCTTTTTCGATCCCGACAAGCCGGGCACGACGGGCGAGACGCTGCAGGTCTTCAAGGAATCGCTCGCGGGCATCGACCACAAGATGCTGATCATCCTCAACAAGGTCGATCAGTTCCAAAGCCTGCACGATTTCGCCCGCGCCTACGGCGCGCTGTGCTGGAACCTCGGCAAGGTCATTCCGCGCAAGGACCTGCCGATGATCTACAACACCTTCGTGCCGATCGAGGGCCGGCCGCGCTCGTCCTTGCCGATGGACGACTTCGAAAAGGCGCGAGGAGATCTGATCCACGAGCTTCGCCGCGTTCCCACGCGGCGCATGGACAACCAGATCACCCAGATCCAGGCCTATGCCGAGCGGCTGCGCCTGCATTGCCTGGTCATCGACGCGGCGGCGGACCGCTATCGCACGATTCGGGCGCGCTGGCGATCGCTGCTGCTCCTGCTCTTCGCCGGCGTGGGCGGCGCGGCGTTCGGAACCGGCTTCGTGATCGCTCTGCCCGGCGTCGCGGTGGCGGCGGCCATCGCCTTCACGCTGATCGAAGTGCGGACGCTGCCGCGGTCGAAGACGCGCATCGCCGAGCGGCTCGACTCGTTCTTCGAGAAGCTGCACGACCGCGAACTGCTGGTGCGCGACCGGGCCGAAGATCTGCGCAACATGTGGCGGGAGGTGGAGCCTCGCGCGAAGGAAATCGCCCAGAAACGCGGTCTGCAATCCTTCGACGACATGACATGGCGCGACCGGGAGCTGCTGGACGAGCTGATCGAAGAGCACATCCCGACCCTGCGCAGCGAGCTCTACGATGCGCTGCGCGCCGCTCCGGCGGAGCCGTCCCCGCGGATCGAAACGCCGCCCCGCGTTGCCGCGACCGACCCGATCGACGACGCGGACCATGAGCCGGAGACGCGCCGCGGGCTCATGCCCTGGAGCCGCGGGCCCGGCTGACCGGTCCGGCAGCTTCTTTCAGGCGACGGCCCGGCGAAGCCGCCGGCTTGGGCTCGCCGCCTCCGCCGCCTCGTGGAAGACGCGGTCCCTGCCCGCCGCGCCGTCA
>JBCCPD010000472.1:0-3150 GCA_039025075.1 Pseudomonadota bacterium
CCGCTCGGCCGGATCCTCTCGGCCCGCGGCGCGATCCTGCCGCTCGACGATCTGATGGCGGCCGAGGGCGAGGGCTGGGTCGAGGCGAACTACGAGCCCAACTTCCTCGCCATCGGCGCGGTGGACGGCGTGCAGTACGGCCTGCCCTTCAACGCCTCGACGCCCATCGTCCACTACAACGCCACGCTGATCCGCGAGGCCGGCGGCGATCCCGACGACCTGCCGAGCGACTGGGACGAGCTGATCGAGCTCGCCGGCAAGATCGACGCCCTCGGCGACGACGTCTGGGGCATGTCCTACGACGTGCACGACTTCTGGGACGACTGGCTGTTCCAGGCCCTGATCAAGCAGCAGGGCGGCGAGATCATGAACGAGGCCGAGACCGAGGTCGCCTGGAACAACGAGATCGGGATGCGCGCCGTCGACCTCGCCGTGCGCTTCGTCGAGGAAGGCGGGATGCCCCTGATCTCGAAGGAGGAGAGCACGACCCTCTTCTGCTCCGGCCAGAAGGGCCTGCACTTCACCTCCACCGCCGGCGTGCGCGGCTTCGGCGAGTGCTCCGACGGGAATTTCGAGTACGTCACCGGCCTCTACCCGGTCGAGAACCTCGAGACCGGGGGCGTGGCGACGGGCGGCAACGTCGGCGTCATCCTCGCCTCCGACCCCGCCAAGCAGGAGGCCGCCTGGCGCTACATCAAGTTCATCTCCGGCCCCAAGGCGCAGGAGATGGCGGTGCTCGCCACCGGCTACATGCCCACCAACAAGCTGGCCACCGGGCCGGACCATCTCGGGGACTTCTACGCCGAAAACCCGAACTGGCAGACCTCGGTCGATCAGATCGGCCGGGCGCAGCCCTACTACGGCTATCCCGGCACGAACGGCGTGAAGATCGGCCGCGTGCAGATGGAGATCTTCGGCGAGCTGATGGCCGGCGAGATCTCCAAGGAAGAGGCGCTCGCCGCCCTCGTCGAAGAGACCGAGGCCCTGCTGCCCCCCACCAACTGATCGCCCCCGCCGGCGCCTCCTTCCCCCGCCCCAACAGGGAGATCCGCCATGAAGGCGCTTCTGACCACCACCACCCTCGCCGCGCTGATGATCGGCTCGGCCGCCTCCGCGCAAGACAAGATCGAGCTCGAGGTGTTCCACGCCTGGGCCGGCCACCAGCGTTTCCACAAGCCCATCGCCGAGGCCTTCATGGAGGCCAATCCGGACGTGGAGATCGTCTTCCGCGCCCCCGGCGCCGACTACGGCGCGGCGCATCTGGCGGTGCTGCGCGGCTCGCTCGCCGACGACATGCCCGACGTCTACTACTCAGGCTACCACCTGCTGCCGCCGGCCGCCCGCATCCTCACCCAGCGCGGCGTGGCCGTGCCGCTGGACGACTTCATCGCCGCCGAGGGCGAGAGCTGGGTCGAAAAGAACTACGCGCCGAACGTCATCTCGCTCGGCGCGGTGGACGGCGTGCAGTACGCCATGCCTTTCAACGCCTCGACGCCCATCGTCCACTACAACGCCGACCTGATCCGCGCGGCCGGCGGCGACCCCGACAACCTGCCCACGAACTGGGACGACACGATCGCCCTCGCCGGCGAGATCGCCGCGCTGAACGACGAGACCTTCGGCATGTCCTACGACGTGCATGAATTCTGGGACGACTGGCTGTTCCAGGGCCTCATCAAGCAGCAGGGCGGCTCGATGATGAACGAGACGGAGACCGAGGTCGCCTGGAACAACGAGATCGGCCTGAACGCCATGAAGCTCGCCAAGCGCTTCGTCGACGAAGGCGGCATGCCGCTGATCACCAAGGAAGAAAGCGTCACGCTCTTTTGCGCCGGCCTCAAGGGCATCCACTTCACCTCGACCGCCTCGGTGCGCCGCTTCGGCGACTGCGCCGAAGGCAACTTCGAGTACGTGACCGGCGTCTACCCGGTGTCGAACACCGCAACCGGCGGCGTGCCCACGGGCGGCAACGCAGCCATGATCCTGACCGACGATCCGGTCAAGCAGGAAGCCGCCTGGCGCTTCGCCAAGTTCGTCTCCGGCCCAAAAGGGCAGGAGATCGCGGTCCTCGGCTCGGGCTACATGCCCACCAACAAGCTGGCGGTGGGCCCCGACTATCTCGGCGATCACTATGAGAAGTTCCCCAACTGGACCACGTCGCTGGATCAGATCGACCGCGCCCAGACCTGGTACGGCTACCCGGGCACCAACAGCGTCAAGATCGGCCGCGTCCAGATGGAGATCTTCGCCGAGCTGATGAACGGGGAGATCACTCCCGAGGAAGCGCTCGAGGCGATGGTCGAGGAGACCGAGGCGCTCCTGCCGCCGCCGAGCTGATCGCGATCACCGCGTCGAGCCGTCCTCGCGGCGGCTCGACGCCATGCCTGGCAGCGCGCCGCGCAGCTCAGAACTCGAACGCGATGCAGTCCGCTCGGAACACGGTCACGGCCACCTCCACCACGGCGCCGTCCGCGTCCTGGTTCACGCCGGTGCTCACCAGGACCGGCTGCGCCCGAGGCAGCGAGATCATCAGCGCCTCATGCGCGTTCGGCATCCGCGCCTCCAGCCGGGTTCTCACGCGGCTGCAGTTCTCGATGCCCAGCCGCGCCAGCGCCTTGGTCACGCTCAGCGTGTCGCGCAGCTCGTCCACGATCCCGGGCAATCGCTCGGCGGAGAAATGCGAGCGCGACAGGGCCATCGGCCGGTCATCGGCGAACCGCAGCAGCTCCGCCCGGTGCAGACGCGCGCCCGGCTTGACCCTCAATTCCCGCGCCAGCGCGCGGTCCGCGCGGATGGTCCGCGCGCCGATCATGCGGGCCGACCCCGTGCGGCCTTTTCGAGCGGTGTTGGCGCCCCAGCGCGGGAAGGCGTCAAAGCGGATCTCGACCGTCGGTTCGGAGACGCGATGCCCCGATCCCTGCCAGCTCGACGAGCGACCCTCGTCCCGCAGCCGCTCCAAGGCCCGGCGCGCGCTGTGACGCGTCACCCCCGCGTCGGACGCCAAGGCGGCGATGGTGGGCAGGCGGTCGCCCGGCCCGAGCACGCCGTCGTCGATCAGGCGGCGGACCCGCCGATAGGCGCGCCGCCAGTCGGGGGGCGAGTGCGGCTCGTCGTCCATGACGCGTCCTGCCGTGGCGATTCCTCACCCCC
>JBCCPD010000473.1:0-3139 GCA_039025075.1 Pseudomonadota bacterium
CAGGGCTTCTCCACTCAGCTGAAGAACGTTTGTAAAGCGGATACGGTGCCGTTTTTTGATCGGCAGTGAGCGTTCAACGTCTGACCACTTGGCCTCTTTGTCGTTTGGGTCAAGCTCTGTCAGCTCCTGCCGGTAGAGCTCTAGCCCCATCGCTTTTTCAAAGGCGCTGAGATCATCACGATGGAGATTTTCAACCAGCTGAGCCCCGCGGATGCGTTCCCCACTCTCGATGCGGGCCGGAATCTCACTTTTGCCGAGCCAAACATGGGCCCAGAAGCGGCGTTCACCGGTGGTGATCAGATATTGAACCCCATCCGGGACGTTTAAACCGGCTGGTACCTTGCGGGCAGTGATCGCATTGATTAATCCATGGGTCTCAATCGAAACGGCCAGCTCACCGATGGTCGCCAGCTCCGTCGGCCTGGGCTCGTTCCTGTTCCTCGGGCCCAGAGGCCGGTTCGGGTCGTTCAGCCCCGCCCGCGCCCGGCGCACCGAGTTCGACACGGCGCGCACCGCCTCCTCCTGCCCCACGACCCTCCGGCCGATCTCGGCTTCCATGCGCAGCAGCTTGTCGCGCTCGCCCTCCAGCATCTTGTCCACCGGCACGCCGGTCCAGCGGCTGACGACGGCGGCCACATGCTCGGGCGTCACGGCCTCCTCGACCATCACGTCGCCTTCGGCCCCGTCGGCCTCCTCAAGCCGCCGCTCCAGCTCCGGGATCACGCCGTAGGAGAGCTCGCCGGCCTTGGCGAGGTCCCCTTCGCGCTTGGCGATCTCCAGCTCGGCGCGGGCGCGGTCGAGATGCTCGGCCAGGTCGCGGGACCCGGCGAGCTTGTCGCGCTCCGCCTGCCAGCGCGCCGTCATCTCGGCGCTGCGCTCCTGCAGGCCGGCGAGGTCCGCCGTCAGCGCGCTCAACCGATCCTGGGAGGCGGCGTCCGTCTCCTTCTTCAGCGCCTCCGCCTCGATCTGCTTCTGCAGAATCTCCCGGTCCAGCGCGTCCAGCGCCTCGGGCTTGCTGTCGACTTCCATGCGCAACCGGCTCGCCGCCTCGTCCATCAGGTCGATGGCCTTGTCGGGCAGGAACCGGTCGGCGATGTAGCGGTTCGACAGCATGGCCGAGGCGACCAAAGCGGCGTCGGAGATCCGCACCCCATGGTGCACCTCGTACTTCTCCTTGATGCCCCGCAGGATGGAGATCGCGTCCTCCGCCGTCGGCTCGGTCACGAAGACCGGTTGGAAGCGCCGCGCCAGCGCCGCGTCCTTTTCGACATGCTTGCGGTACTCGTCGAGCGTGGTGGCGCCGACGCAGTGCAGCTCTCCCCGCGCCAGCGCCGGCTTGAGCAGGTTGGAGGCGTCCATCGCCCCGTCGCCCTTCCCCGCGCCGACCAGGGTGTGCATCTCATCGATGAAAAGAATGACGCCGCCCGCCGCCGCCTGGACTTCGGACAGAACCGCTTTCAGCCGCTCCTCGAACTCGCCGCGATACTTCGCGCCCGCGATCAGCGCGCCCAGGTCGAGCGCCATGAGCCGCTTGTCCTCCAAGCTCTCCGGCACGTCGCGGTTCACGATGCGGATGGCGAGCCCTTCGGCGATCGCCGTCTTGCCCACGCCGGGCTCGCCGATCAGCACGGGGTTGTTCTTGGTGCGCCGGCTCAGCACCTGGATCGCGCGCCGGATCTCCTCGTCGCGCCCGATCACCGGGTCGATCCGGCCCTCGCGCGCCTCGGCGGTCAGGTCGCGCGCATACTTCTCCAGCGCCTCGAACGTGTCCTCTGCGCCGGCGCTGTCGGCGGTCCGGCCCTTGCGCACGTCCTCCACCGCGCCGTTCAGCGCCTGCGCCGTGGCGCCGGCCTCGGTCAGCGCCCGGCCGGCGTCGGTCTGAGACAGCGCCAGCGCCACCAGCAGCCGCTCGGCGGCGACGTAGCTGTCGCCGGCCTTCTTGGCGATCTCCTCCGCCTGGGCCAGCACCTTGGCCAGGCTCTGATCCAGGTGCAGATCGCCCCCCTGCACCTTGGGCAGCTTCGCCACGGCCCGCGCGTTCGCCTCGCGCGCCCGCGCCGCGTCGCCCCCCGCGCGCTGGATCAGCGCGGCGGCGAAGCCCTTCTCGTCGTCGAGCAGCGCCTTGAGCAGGTGATCGGGGACGAGCCTCTGATGGCCCTCTCTCGCCGCGACGGTCTGAGCGGCCTGGACGAAGCCGCGCGCGCGGTCGGTGAACTTCTCGAAGTTCATCGCTTTCTCCTGTGCAGCGCCTTGCCGACGGGCGCCCGAAGCACGCCCCTCAAGGCCTGAATTTTCCGTGGACGCCCGTTTCGGCGGCGCGCCCCGTCGACAGGGATATGGGCGGCGCCCCGCGGCCTCGCAAGCTGCGGTCGTCGGCGACGCGCAGTCCCAAGAAGACGCCCTCGAAGCCGCCGCGCCGACCCTCGAGATGAAAAGAACCTGCCGCCCAAGCCCCGCCGCCGGCCCCCCCGCCGCGTCCCCCAACCGCGCCGCCCCCGATTGCCGAGGTCTCGGCCCCAGCCTACCCTTGCGTCCATTCGAGCTCCGCCGAACGGAGCCGCGTCCAGGGAGGACCCGCGCCATGACCATGCCCGCGCAGCTGTCGCTGATGATCCAGCGCAACGCCGCCATCCACGCCGACGCCCTGGGAACCGCCTTCGGCGCTCGCCGCCGCAACTGGGGCGAGGCGGCCGAGCGCATCGCCCGCATCGCCGGCGGCCTCAAGGCCCTCGGCCTGACCGAAGGCGACCGCGTCGCCATGCTGGCCCTCAACTCCGACCGCTATTTCGAGTTCTTCTTCGCCGTGTCCTGGGCCGGCATGGTCTTCACGCCCATCAACATCCGCCTCGCCCCGCCCGAATTCGTGCACTGGCTCTCCGACAGCGGCGCGCGCGCGCTGATCGTCGACGACGCCTTCGCCAAGGTCGTCCCCGCCATCGCCCCCCAGCTCCCCGACCTCGAAACCCTGATCTTCGCCGGCGACGGGGAGGCGCCCGAGGGCATGACCCTCTTCGAAAGCCTCGCCGAGCACCCAGCGGCCGACCCCTCGGCCCGCGGCGGCGACGACATGGCCGGGCTCTTCTACACCGGCGGCACCACCGGCCTCTCCAAGGGCGTCATGCTCAGCCACGGCAACATC
>JBCCPD010000474.1:0-3126 GCA_039025075.1 Pseudomonadota bacterium
CCTCGCGCCGCGCCGGCGGTGGGCGAGGCCGAAGTCGACGCCGTCGCCGAGGCGCGGGCTCTGGCCGCGGCCGCGCCGGACCTGGCGGCGTTGGAGGCCGCGGTGCGCGGGTTCGAGCGGTGCCGGCTGCGCGACGGGGCGCGGCAGGCGGTGTTCGCCGACGGCCGCGCCGACGCCCCGGTGATGGTGGTGGGCGAGGCGCCGGGTCGCGACGAGGACCGGGAGGGCCGGCCCTTCGTCGGACGCGCGGGCGTTCTGCTCGACAAGATGATGGCCGCCATCGGCCTGGACCGTCGGGCCCGGACGGCGGAGGACGGCGTCTACGTAACCAACCTGGTCTACTGGCGCCCGGTGGGGAACCGCACGCCGTCGGACGACGAGGCGTCGATGCTTCTGCCGTTCCTGGAGCGGCATATCGAGCTGGCGGCGCCGCGCGCGCTTCTGCTGGCCGGCGGGGTGCCGGCCAAGGCGCTGCTGCGCACCTCGGTCGGGATCACGCGCCTGCGCGGGACCTGGCGGCGCTGGAACGGCGTGCCCTGCCTGCCGGTCTTCCACCCCGCCTATCTGCTGCGCAACGGCGAGAAGAAGCGCGAGGCCTGGCGCGATCTGCTGGCCCTGCGCGCCATGCTCGACGGCGACGCGCCGACCTTCGAGGAGTGACCGCATGAGCCGCATCGACGAGGCGCGCCCGTTCCTGCCCCTGCGCATCGCCGTGCTGACGGTCAGCGACACGCGCTCGGCCTCCGACGACCGTTCGGGCGACACGCTGGCGGAGCGGATCGAGGCGGCGGGCCATGCCGTCGCCGAACGCGCCATCGTGACGGACGACCGGGCCGACATCGCCGCGCGCCTGCGTGGCTGGATCGACGATCCGGAAGTCGACGTCGTGCTCAGCACCGGCGGCACCGGCCTGACCGGGCGCGACGTGACGGTGGAGGCGCATCGCGACGTCTACGAGAAGGAGGTGGAGGCCTTCGGGACCGTCTTCACGATGGTGTCGATACAGAAGATCGGAACCTCGGCCGTGCAGTCGCGGGCCTGCGGGGGCGTCGCCGGGGGCACGTATCTTTTCGCGCTTCCCGGCTCGCCCTCGGCCTGCCGGGACGCTTGGGACGAGATCCTCGTCAAGCAGTTCGACTACCGCCACCGGCCCTGCAACTTCGTGGAGATCCTGCCCCGGCTCGACGAGCACCTGAGACGCAAATGAGCGATCCCGATCCCGACGACGCCTTCGCGCCCTACGACTGGGAGGATCCGGGCGAGCCCTGCGGCGCGCTCGTGTTCGGCGTCGACCCCGAGGGTCGGGTGCTGATGCAGCTGCGCGACGATCGGGAGGACGTGACCCATGGCGGGCTCTGGGCGCCCTTCGGCGGAGGGGTCGAGCCGGGGGAGACGCTGCGCCAGGCCGCCGTGCGGGAGTTGATCGAGGAGACCGGCGTGGGCCTGCCGGCGGAGAAGCTGACGCCTTTCGCGCGGGTGGTGTCGAACACCGCGGCCCGCGCCCGGCTTTATCACTTCATCGCCCGCCTGCCGCTGCCGCCCGAGTCGATCCCGGTGCAGGAAGGGGCCGGCTTCGGCTTTCTGACCCCGCGCCAGCTGCGCGGATTCCCGGTCGCCTGGCCGGTGCGCGACATCGTGCGCGACCTGGCCGACCGGATCGAGCGGGGCGAAGCGCCTTAGGCGGCGACCAGAGCCTGCGCGAGGCTTTCCAGCAGCTTGCGTCCGCCGGCGCCGCCATGGGCCGGGTCCACCGCCCGCTCCGGATGCGGCATCATGCCCAGCACGCGGCGGTTGGCCGACAGAACCCCCGCGACGTCGTCCATCGCGCCGTTGGGAGCGCCGCCGACATAGCGCAGGGCGATGCGGTCGTCGGCGCGCAGGGCGGCCAGAGCGTCGTCGTCGACCCGCCAGCAGCCGTCATGGTGGGCGATGGGCACGTCGAACGCGGCCCCGGCGCCGTAGGCGGACGTGAAGGGGCTGTCCGCCGTCTCCACCCGCAAGGTCACGGTCTTGCAGAGGAATTTCAGGCCCGCATTGCGCATCAGCGCGCCCGGAAGCAGGCCGGTTTCCGTGAGCACCTGAAAGCCGTTGCAGACGCCCAGCACATGGCCGCCGCCTTCCGCGAAGGCCTTGACGGCGCCCATGATGGGCGACCGCGCCGCGATCGCGCCCGAGCGCAGGTAATCGCCGAACGAGAACCCGCCCGGCACCGCCACCAGGTCGAGCCCGGCCGGCAAGTCCGTGTCCTTGTGCCAGACCATCTCGGGGGCCGCGCCGAAGACGTCGCGCAAGGCCACCGCCATGTCGCGGTCGCAGTTGGAGCCTGGAAAGACGACGACCGCGGCCTTGGGGGCGTTGGAGCTCATGCCAGCTCGATCCGCCAGGATTCGATGACGGGATTGGCGAGCAGCGCCTCGCACATCTTCTCGACCTCCGCGCGGGCGGCGTCGGGGTCGGTTTCGGCCAGGTCCAGCTCGATGATCTTGCCCTGGCGCACGGCCTCGACCCCGTCGAAGCCCAGGGAGCCGAGCGCGTGGCGGATCGCCTCGCCTTGCGGGTCCAGCACGCCGGTCTTCAGCGCCACATGCACCTTGGCCTTCATCGCGCGCGGCCTCCCTGCGATCGTGCTCAGTGCACCAGCTTGGGGACGTCGCCCGTCGCCCGCACGCCGTTGCGCGGCATGATGCCGAGGCGCGAGGCGACTTCGGTGTAGGCGTCGGCCAAGTCGCCGATGTCGTGGCGGAAGACGTCCTTGTCGAGCTTCTCGCCCGACTTGGCGTCCCACAGGCGGCAGCTGTCGGGGCTGATCTCGTCGGCGACGATGACGCGCTGGTAGTCGCCCTCGTAGACCCGCCCGCACTCGATCTTGAAGTCGACCAGGCGGATGCCGACGCCCATCATCATGCCGGCGAGGAAGTCGTTCACCCGCAGGGCCAGCGAGATCATGTCGTCCACGTCCTGCTGGGCGGCCCAGTTGAAGGCCGCCTGGACGGTGCTTTTGTGCCCAACTCGCTGTACTTCGGGGACGGACTCAACCTGTGGGACGTGAGCGCGGTTGAGGTTTTTCGCGGACCGCAGTCAACGATTCAGGGCCGCAACGCGCTGGCTGGAGCCATCGTTGCGCGA
>JBCCPD010000475.1:0-3119 GCA_039025075.1 Pseudomonadota bacterium
CCAGAGCGGACAGGCCGCCCCGTGCCGCGGCAGCGCGATCTCCGGCAGCAGCCGACGGGCGAGCGCGATGCCGGCGGCGTTCACCCGAACATAGGCGCCGCGCCGCGCCCGGCGAGGTCCCCGCCCCCCGCCGCGCCGCGCCCCGCGCCGCCTATGTTCGGGTGAACGCCGCCGGCATCGCGCTCGCCCGTCGGCTGCTGCCGGAGATCGCGCTGCCGCGGCACGGGGCGGCCTGTCCGCTCTGGGCGGTCTACGCCGCGTTCTCCTCGCCGGGCCGCACCCTGCGCCAGCTCGCCGAGTTCCCCTCGGGCGAGCGCTTCGTCTTCGTGGCGCGGGCGGCGCCGGCCGGTCCGACCCGCTGGGACCGGGCCGCGCCGATGGAATCGAGCCTGGCGGCGATCCCGGCGCAATCGGCCATGGAGACGGTCTACGCCCCCCGCCCGCGCGAAGCGGCCGAGCCGGTGGGCCCCAACTGCCGCGTCTGCGCCCGGCGCGGCTGCACTTGGCGGGCCGAGGACCCGCTGACGGTCTGAGCGCCCGCGCCCCCCAACCGCGCCCTCTACCCGCCCGCCGCACCGACCCCGCCGCGCCGGCGCGCGACGCGCGCCGATGTCCGCCTCCGCGGACATGCAGCCGCGGAACGCGGCTGCGCGCGGCTCGGCGCGCCCCCGGACCCGGGCGCCCGAGCGCCGCCGCTTCCCCTGACCCGCCTCAGGCCCTAAGACGCCGCCATGACCGCGCCCCGCCTCCTCCTGCCCACGCCGCCCCGCGCGCCGCTCTTCGACGTCGCCGCCGCCCTGCCCGGCGCCCTCGCCACCGGCCTCGTGGCCTGCGTCCGGCTCGACCTGCCCGGCGCTGCGGAAGACGAGATCCGCCGCGCCGCCGACGCCCTGCGCCCCCTCTGCCACGAGGCCGACGTCGCCCTGATCCTCAAGGACCACGTGGCCCTCGCCGCGCCCCTCGGCCTCGACGGCGTGCAGGTGGAGGCGCGCGCCCACCGCCTGCGCGACCTGCGCCGCGACCTCGGCAAGGACGCCGTCCTCGGCGTCGCCTGCGGCGCCTCCCGCCACGACGGCATGACGGCGGCGGAGGCCGGCGCCGACTATGTTCTTTTCGGGCCCCTGACCCCCGACGCCTCCGGCGCCGCCCCCGCCGACCCGGAGCTCTTCGACATCTGGTCCGAGAGCATCGAAACCCCCGTCGTCGCCGAGGGCGGCCTGACCGAGACGCTGGCCGAAACCCTCGGCCCCCTGCTCGACTTCGCCGCCCCCGACACGTCGGCGTGGGAAGGCGATTTGCCTGGATCCCTGATCCGTCTCGCCGCTGCGCTTGGCGGCTGACTGGAAGAGCAAATGCGAGACGCCCCGTGTCCAACCGCGCCGTCCTTCTCCTCTGCATCGCAGTCCTCGTCTTTTACATCGGACGGACGGGCCTCGAGATCTGGGCCCCCTTCGCGCCGCCGCCCCCGCCGCTGCTTTCAGATACTGAACTGGCCGCGGCCCTCGAACGCGCGATGGCTCCGCCGATGCTGCGCGGTCCTATCCACGGCGACCTGAAGGTCAGCGCCAGAGTGGAAGACGGCGTCGTTTTCATTTCGCGTTACTTCAACCGTCCTTGCATATTGACTGACGGTTCGCCAAACTAAACGCAGACCAATGAAATTCACTTCAAGATCGACTTGAGGGAGATTGGCCGCATCCATTTGAACCGCGCACCAAGCGTAAGCGACAAGTCGTTCTTGCACCTGCATTGGATCCGGGACGTCAACGTCGCGGTGACCGAGGCGGAACAGGTGTTCTGGAACGGGCGCCGCAACCTTGAAGGCGTGGGAGCAGGCGAGCCCAAGGCGCGCATGCTAGAAGCGGCGAGCGACGCGTATGAGAAACGCATCACCGAACTAGGGATAAAGAGCCGGTCCTTCAACATTTACTGCCAAGGCCATCGTGAAGGTAGTCTACGGCCAGCCTACCGGTCATTTCTTATCGGAAGCCCTGACCCGGCAATGCCGCAGATAGCTCGCTCGCTGGAAGCCCTGCGTCGCTCCCTCCACTGACCAAGCGCTCAAAGCCGCTCGACAACGCCCCCCTCGACCTCCCGCCAGCAATGCGCCGCGAGCGCCTTGCGGTCCGGAAAATCCACCGGCCGCACCGGCTCATGGAACACAACGTCCGCGGCCCCGCCAAAACTCCGCGCCAGCACGTCCCAGACGTTGCCGCCGAAATCCATGTCGCCCCACCAGCCGTGGAACGCCCGCGGCAGGCCCGGGCCGGGATGGTAGACCACGCTCACCGGCTGCACCCAGGCGCTCTCGCGCAGCCCGTCCTCCATCAGCGCCGCGAACAGCGTCGAGCGGAACGGCAGCACCCGCAGCCCGTCCGTGCTCGTGCCCTCAGGGAAGAACAGCAGCCGCTCGCCCCCGATCATCCGCCGCGCCATCTCCTCGGTCTGCGCTTTGGCGGCCGAGCGGCGGCGCTCGATGAACACCGTGTCGCACAGCGCCGCGACGGCCCCCACGCCGGGCCAGCCGCGCACCTCGGCCTTGCTCACGAAGGTCATGCGGGCCGAGCCCACCAGAACGAAGATGTCCGCCCAGGTCGAATGGTTGGCCACCAGCGCCCCGCCATGGGCCATAGGCCGGCCCGAAGGCCGCACCTTCAGCCCGCAGAGCCGCGCCATGGACCGCGCCCAAAGCCTCTGCACCCCCTCCCGCCAGCGAAAGCCGGACCAGACCCGCCGCTCGATCAGCTTGAAAAGCGCGTAAAGCGCCAGAGCGACCGCCGTGACCGCCAGCGCCGCGGTCAGCCGCGCATAGGCCGCCGCCCTCTGCCTCGAAGAGGCCGGGGCCAGCTCCGGCGGATCCGCCGCGTTCCATTTCAGGGCCGCGCCCGGCGCGGGCGCCTCCCGCGCGGCGCCCCCCGGCTCGGCCGCTCCCCTTTCGGCAGCCCCCGCCGACCAGTCAGGCACCGTCTGCGCGCCCTTCTCCTGCGCGCCCGCCGCCCGCATCCTTGCCGTAGAAGCTGCGATAGCGCTGGACCATGCGCGCGGTGTCCATCAGCAGGCACACGTCGACCGTGTTGAAGTCGTGGTCCACATAGGCGCCCTCGCCGACGAAGCCGCCC